>DXOJ01000747.1 GCA_019412865.1 Bacteroides sp.
TCCGTTGGGAAATGCGTACCCGTCTTTTCCTGCGTACTGCCGAATTCCTGTGGCAAGAAGGACATACTGCTCACGCTACCCGTGAAGAAGCAGAGGAAGAAGCAATCAGAATGCTGAATGTATATGGTGAATTTGCAGAAAAATATATGGCTGTTCCTGTTGTAAAGGGAGTGAAATCAGCTAATGAACGTTTTGCAGGTGCACTTGACACTTACACAATAGAAGCCATGATGCAGGACGGAAAAGCATTGCAAAGTGGTACTTCCCACTTCCTGGGACAAAACTTTGCAAAGGCATTCGATGTTCAGTTCGTTAACAAGGAAAACAAGATGGAGTATGTTTGGGCTACTTCATGGGGGGTTTCTACTCGTTTGATGGGCGCATTGATTATGACTCACTCGGATGACAACGGATTGGTATTACCTCCGCATTTGGCTCCGATTCAGGTAGTAATCGTTCCTATCTATAAGAATGACGAACAACTGAAACAAATCGACGCTAAAGTAGAAGGCATTGTAGCTAAGTTGAAAGCATTAGGTATCTCTGTTAAATATGACAATGCAGATAATAAACGTCCGGGCTTTAAATTCGCCGACTATGAATTGAAAGGTGTACCTGTTCGTTTGGTTATGGGTGGCCGCGATCTTGAAAACAACACGATGGAAGTGATGCGCCGTGATACACTGGAAAAAGAAACGGTTACTTGTGAAGGCATTGAAACATACGTTCAGAATTTGCTTGAAGAAATGCAAGCTAATATCTACAAGAAAGCATTGGACTACCGTAACTCCAAGATTACAACAGTAGACACCTATGACGAATTTAAAGAAAAAATCGAAGAAGGCGGATTTATTCTGGCTCATTGGGATGGAACTACTGAAACCGAAGAAAAAATTAAGGAAGAAACTAAAGCAACCATTCGTTGTATTCCGTTCGAGTCATTTGTTCCGGGAGACAAAGAACCTGGTAAATGTATGGTAACAGGTAAACCATCTGCTTGCCGCGTGATATTTGCACGTTCTTATTAAACAAAATTCGCACATAATTATAAAAAGGATGGAAACGGCTCAATCGCTTTCATCCTTTTCTTTTTTTCCTTCCATATTATATTATTTATGGCCTGTCCTAACAGTTCATTAGACATTCAATAGTTATTTCAAGCTCTTTTTTTCAATCCATTTCAGTTTTATTTCAGAAATATCCCTTTTCTTTGTAGTATGTAAAAAAGAAAGGAGACAAAATTATGAAGATATTGATTGTAGAAGACGAACCCTCTTTGAGAGAACTGATTCAATGTTCACTTGAAAAAGAACGTTACGTTGTAGAAACAGCCAGTGACTTCAATTCTGCTCTACGCAAAATTGAAGATTACGACTATGATTGTATCTTATTGGACATCATGCTACCGGACGGAAGCGGACTTGATCTTCTTGAACGACTGAAAGCTCTCCATAAGCGGGAGAACGTGATTATTATTTCCGCAAAGGACTCCCTGGAAGACAAAGTTTTGGGATTAGAACTGGGAGCGGACGATTATTTGCCAAAGCCATTTCATTTGGTTGAACTAAATGCACGAATTAAAAGCGTGATTCGTCGCCATCAGCATGATGGAGAGATTGATATCCGCCAAGGCAACGTACGGATAGAACCGGATAAATATCGTGTATTTGTCAACGAGCAGGAAGTGGAACTAAATAGAAAAGAATATGATATCCTGTTATATTTTATCAATCGCCCTGGGAGATTAATCAATAAAAACACTTTGGCCGAATCAGTGTGGGGAGACCATATCGATCAGGTCGATAATTTTGACTTCATATATGCACAAATCAAGAATCTTCGCAAAAAGCTCAAGGATTCGGGTGCAACTATTGAAATTAAAGCAGTCTATGGATTTGGGTATAAAATGATAGTAGAATAAAAAGGAAAGAGATTATTGTCCATGAAATTAATATATTACATCATTCTTCGTATTACCCTTGCTCTGACTCTCATACTGACGGTCTGGGCTATCTTCTTTTATGTTACGATGATCGATGAAGTCAACGATGAAGTGGATGATGCTTTGGAAGATTATTCGGAAACCATCATTATCCGGGCATTGGCAGGAGAGGAGCTACCTTCTAAAACCAATGGCTCCAACAATCAATATTATATGATGGAAGTAAGCAAAGAGTATGCGGAAAGCCGGGAGGATATTCAGTATAAAGACTCTATGGTATACATTGAAGAAAAAGGAGAGACCGAGCCGGCACGTATTCTTACTACTATCTTTAAAGATGATGAAGGACGATACCACGAACTGACAGTATCGACCCCCAGCATTGAAAAAGATGATTTGAGAGATGCCATCCAAATGTGGATTATATTTCTATATGTAGCTTTATTATTCTGCATTATTATCATTTCCGTATGGGTATTTTACCGGAATATGCGACCGCTCTATGTACTTCTACACTGGCTGGACGGTTATCAAACAGGAAAAAGAAATAAACCTTTGAGTAACGATACTCAAATCACGGAATTCCGGAAATTAAATGAGGCTGCCATTCGTTATGTGGAACGTACGGAGCAGATGTTCGAACAACAAAAACAGTTTATCGGAAATGCTTCACACGAGATACAAACTCCACTTGCTATCTGCCGTAATCGATTGGAAATGTTGATGGAAGATGATTCGCTATCAGAAAAACAACTGGAAGAACTGATGAAAACGCATCAGACTTTAGAATACATCACTAAATTAAACAAGTCCCTATTATTGCTTTCCAAGATCGATAATGGTCAGTTTACGGATACCAAAGAATTGGAACTCAATGTACTTCTCAAACAATATCTGCAAGATTACGAAGAAGTTTATGATTATCGCAACATAGAAGTCACGATAGATGAACAAGGCGTTTTCAAGGTGACAATGAACGAATCCCTGGCTGTTGCTTTACTCACTAACCTCCTGAAAAATGCATTTGTACATAATATTGATGGGGGACATATCCGAATCACCGTTACTAAGAACGGTATTACTTTCCGAAATTCGGGAGTGGAACATCCGCTGAACAAGGAACATATCTTCGAACGTTTCTATCAGGGTAGCAAAAAAGAAGGATCTACAGGGCTGGGATTAGCTATAGCCGATTCCATCTGTCGTTTGCAACATCTGAATATAAAATATTACTTCAAGCAGAATGAACATTGCTTCGAGATTTCCCAATCATAAGATTCATCTGAAAAACACAGAGGACACGGATTTTAAGTGAACGACCTGTCGGTTATCATAAAACCAATTTGTCAGGTATATCCATTCACCTGTTTCTCCGTGTCCTCTGCGTCTTTTATAGTGAGCAGGTTATCGGGATCGTATTTCTCTCCTCATAAACATGATATAAGAAATAGCGAAGCAAATAACCGTTGCCGCAATCAATCCGGTCAACTGTGGCCATACAACTAAAAGACTTTGTCCCAATGGGAGCGGACTAGGGATAGCTCCCTGTACCTGTTCCATAGTCAATGGCCCCAAACTTCTGACAGAAGGCATCAATAGTGTGGTGGTAGCTTCATTAAACAGTTCACTCGGTGCCAAACGCATCAACCCTAGAATAAACTTCTGATAACTGATAATCTGATAAGGTGATGCCATCTGTGACGGACTCAACCCTTTTGCCACCAAATTAACAATCATGGTATAGAATACACTAAAAAACAGCCAAACAGCCACAGATGCTAAGGCAGAAGTCGCTGCCTGACGGAAACGGAGTGAGAACAGAATAGCCAGATTCAACCAGAACGCTACATAAAAGATACTGGTAATGATGAAGAAAACAATTCTCCAAAACTCTTCTGCCGTAGGAGGAATACCAATAGCAATCAGCCCACATCCCATCACCAGAAAGCCCAATACAAACAACATGATACCTATCACAATCAAAGCAGCCACAAACTTCGCATTGATAATGCAATCGCGATGAATAGGCTGGGACAGCATACGGCTCAATGTTCCTTTATTTTGTTCGGAATTGACTGCATCAAATCCCAAAGCGATTCCCAATAGGGGACCTAAGAAGTTAATAAACAGCACAAAAGAGGGGAGAGTCCCATCTGAAACCGTAAACAACTTCAAGAAAAGAAACGAACCGTCCGGATCATTAGGTTTGATGGCTTCACTAATATTGGTGAGTGCTGTATATAGCGACCCCATACAGGTAAGTGCTATAATACCTATTAGTATAATAAAACGCCAACTTTTGACATGATCGGAAATTTCCTTGTTGACGATAACCCAAAAAGGATGATTGACTTTATTCATGTCTTTCTCCTCCTTCCTCAAAATAATGGTTATAAATATCAGACAATTCCTGCTTCTTATCTTTCAATTCTGCCATATCGATCAAAGCAAGTAATTGGCCATTACTGAACAAACCTACCCGGTCGCACACTTTCTGTACCTGATCCAGATGATGGGAAGAGAAAAGCACTGTCAGTCCTTCTTCTTTACTCAACCAGCGAATCAGTTCGATAAATTCCTGAACACCTGCAGGGTCAATCCCTGAAGTCGGCTCATCGAGAATAATAATCTCCGGATTTTTAATAAGTACATCAGCCAATCCCAACCGCTGTCTCATACCACGAGAGTATTTCCCTGTCTTTTTGGCTAACTGATCTTCAAGGCCTACCCGCTTCATCAGTTCCATAGCCTTGGTTTTTGCCTCTTTATCAGAAATACCATTTAATCGCGCTGTATAGATCAAATTCTCCGGTCCTGTCATATCATCATAGAATCCTACATCTTCTGGCAAATACCCAATTTTCCTTTTTACTTCAATGGGGTGTGTAGTAGAATTGATTCCACAAATTTCAACTGTTCCCGAAGTAGGCTCTGTCAATCCCAACATCATTAAGATAGTAGTTGATTTTCCAGCACCATTCGGTCCCAGTAATCCGAAGATTTCTCCTTTCCGGATATTCAGGCGAATATGATCTACAGCAGTGAAATTACCGTATTGTTTGGTCAAATCGGTAAGTACGATCACTTGTTCGCCCATAATTTACCTCCTTCCATATTTACGGA
>DXOJ01000748.1 GCA_019412865.1 Bacteroides sp.
CATCTATAATATAGAACCTAATGAAGAAGATATTAATTATCGGCGCCAACGGATTCACCGGACGCCAGATTGTAAATGATTTATCTGCTTGTAAACAATACAAGCTGACGGGCTGCTCCCTGCATCCGGATATTCTTCCCAATAACGCGGAGGATTATCGTTTCATCGAAACAGATATACGGAATGAAGCGGACGTTAGTCATCTCTTCAAAGAGGTTCAACCCGATGTAGTCATTAATTGCTCCGCTCTGTCCGTGCCGGACTATTGCGAAACGCATCATGAAGAAGCCTATCTTACCAATGTTACCGCAGTAGGCCAACTGGCCGATTTATGCGAAGAATACAAAAGCCGGTTCATTCATTTATCTACGGACTTTGTTTTTGATGGAAAGATAAACGAAGCTGCCGGGCTGTTATATACAGAAAAAGACCTCCCTGCCCCGGTCAACTACTACGGATATACCAAATGGAAAGGAGAAGAGAGGGTGGCAGAAACTTGCAGCAGTTATGCCATTGTCCGTGTAGAAATCGTTTATGGCAAAGCACTACCGGGACAACATGGTAATATTGTACAGCTAGTAATGAACCGTCTGAAAGCCGGACAAGAAATACGTGTCGTATCCGATCAATGGCGGACACCAACCTATGTTGGAGATGTTTCGGATGGAGTGCTACGTTTAATAGAACATACGGCGAATGGCATCTTCCACATCTGTGGCGATGAATGTATGACCATTGCAGAGATTGCCTACCAGGTAGCAGATTATATGAAACTCGACCGTTCTCTTATCCATCCTACCACCACAGAAGAAATGAATGAAAGCACTCCCCGTCCCCGCTTCAGTGGGATGAGTATTGATAAAGCCCGGACAATGCTCGGATACAGGCCCCAAAAGTTAAAAGAAATTCTTGCGAACTGGGATAAATTATAAGGGAAAGAGCACATAACCAACTTTTTACAACCATCTATCTCGTTCCGGATATTCCTTTCTCTTTATTTATTGCATATTTATTTTGAAAATATGCAATAAATAACTATCTTTGCACCAAATTCAAAAAAGACCAATGATGAATCAAACATTACAATTACATAACGCTACTCTTTTTCTTGCAGGAATACCTATTTTCTGTAAGTCTTGTTGCGTGCATGTGCATTGGTTCAGTGGATTCATCTAAATTCCCCAACTATTTCTTTACAGGAACTACCTGCTGACTTGTTTTGTTAGCCATAGCAGTATTCCTTTCTGATTTTCAAGCAGATGTAATATCTTCTTTGAAAATTCTTTTGTGTGTTGTCAATCATCAGTTTAACCTAACCCAAAATATATACAATTATGTTCTCTATTATATCTACCATGTTTTTAGGAATCGGCATCGGCTATGTATTGCGTAACTGGAGTATTCTACAGAAGACAGAAAAGACAATTTCTCTTACAATATTCCTGTTGCTCTTTATTCTCGGTGTATCTATCGGTTCTAATAGCCTGATTGTGAACAATCTTGGTAAGTTCGGATGGCAAGCCATTGTTCTTGCTGTGTCCGGTGTATTGGGAAGCCTGATTGCTGCCCGTTTGGTACTACAATTATTTTTCAGGAAAGGGGGCGAACAATGAAAGGAAGTCTGATCGTTATAGTATTCTTTTTTGTAGGCTGTATCATGGGAGCTTTCAATAAGTTCGAGTTCGATACGCACACAGTTTCCATGTATATACTTTATGCATTAATGCTACAAGTAGGAATCAGCATCGGTTCCAATAAGAACCTGAAAGCTATTGTTTCACATTTACACCCTAAAATGTTGCTGATTCCATTGGGAACGATTATCGGTACGCTGTTATTCTCCGCCCTGGCAAGTTTACTATTGCGTCAATGGAGCGTATTCGACTGTATGGCAGTGGGAAGTGGATTTGCCTACTATTCACTCTCTTCCATCCTTATCACCCAATTCAAAGAACCCTCCATAGGACTGCAACTGGCTACGGAACTGGGAACCATTGCCCTACTGACTAATATTTTCCGTGAGATGATGGCACTTCTTGGTACTCCGATCATCAAGAAGTACTTCGGGAAACTCGCTCCTATTTCAGCAGCAGGAGTCAACTCGATGGATGTACTGCTGCCTTCCATCACCAGATATTCAGGAAAAGAAATGATTCCCATCGCCATCCTGCACGGCATTCTGATTGACATCAGCGTTCCCGTTTTCGTTTCTTTCTTCTGTAATCTTTAACCCTGTCCGGGAATAATAACCTTATTTATTAATGCCCGGAAACAGCCAATACAAACTTGATATCAGCATAGGAGACAGCGTCTCCTAATGCTACCTTTATAGCGAATATTCCCATGTATTCATGTTCATCCAAATACTTGCGAATCTTCGCTATATTTTCAGCTTTCACCACCTGCTCCACTTTGATCTTTCCCGAACGGACATAATGCTCCAAATGTCCGGCAATGGTTCCGGATACCAAATCACGAGCCTTGGCTATTTCATCTATATTCATTCCCTGACGGAACATTTCATAGCTAACCAACTTCGTATCTTTCTTCGCCTCCTTCTTTTTCTCCTTCTCCGCCTCTTTCTCCTGTTTCTCTGCCTCTTTCTGCAGCTTCGTCTTTCGTTGCCTTGCAGTATCATCACTATTACCGGAGGAGATTAACAGATCCGTTATCTCCGGTCTTTGCAATTGATTCTCCGCCACATACTTGCGGATAATACCCAGAATCTCAAGCCCGTATTTCTCTACTCCTTTCGCTCCAAAATAAGGTATTGCCTCCAAAGCTCTTGGACTATCCGGTAGCAGATTCACAATCCCCATCAATGCCTTTTGTTGCATAATCACATAAGCAGGAACATTCATCTCCCTTGTTTTAGCTGTTCTCCATTCAGACAGGGCACGATAAAGCTCCGGATGCAGAATATCCGTAGGAACTTCCACCTTTACCTTTTCAGCACTGCGTGTACGCTCTTTCCGTTCCTTGCGTTCTTTCTTCTCTTTCAAAGCCTTCGAAGAACCGGAGGACGTAGAATCATCTTCAAGGCTCAACATTACTTTAGCCTTCAACTTCAAATAATCCGTAATAGCAAACCTCCCTCTTGTAGACACAGCTTCCAACAGAGACTCCTTAATCCACAACGCATCATCCAGCGCCTGCATACGCTCTGCCAACAGCTTTCTCAACTCTTTATTATCAAGAGGCATATTAGTCTTATCATACAAAGCCCGAACCGGTTCCAACTCCTTATGAAAATATCCGGCACCGGAACGAATCCGTTCCTGCAACTCCTCATTCGCCGCATAATCCTCACTCTCATGTATCAACCGGGTATACTGATTGCGGAAACGTTGAGACACCTCCACAATCTTCTCTTTAACATGGGGAGCCAACGCCTTATATTCAGCCAACTGCTTCGGAAAGAGCTTGTACAAATCCTCATCCATAAGACGAAGCAACCGTTTATAAACCTGATCGATCGAATAGAAATTAAACAAATCACTCAACAAATCAAAGAAATACGCCTTTTGCATATCATTCAACTGCTGGCTGCCCGGCTTATTCTGCTCCACCGCTTTGGTGAAATTATCCACCGTAACATCACTTATTATGGCTTCCCTGCGCAAAGGAGACTCCAACACCATACCCTCCAGCGTCTTGCAACGACTCAAAGCCACATAAGTTTGCCCATGTGCAAAGGAATTCCGCGCATCAATAATAGCACGCTCAAATGTCAAACCCTGACTCTTATGTATCGTAATAGCCCACGCCAAACGAATAGGATACTGGCGGAACGTCCCCTCTATCACTTCAGTGATCTCCTTCGTCTCCTCATTCAACACATATTTATAATTCCCCCACTCTTCCGGCAACAACTGAAATTCGGATCTATCCCCTTTACCACGCACCACAATACCCGTTTCATTAACCGCGACCACCTCACCAATCATACCGTTATAATACCGTTTCTCGGACGATGGATCATTCTTCAGGAACATTATCTGTGCTCCCTCCTTAATTGTCAGAAGTTTATCCGCAGGATACGAATATTCAGGAAAATCCCCCTCTATCTCGGCACTAAAATGATATGCCTTGCCGGGCAACGATGCCAGTTCGCGATCATTAACCCTCTGTGCCTGATTATTATGGGTCGTCAGACGAATATATCCCTCTTCTTTTTGCGGCTGAAAGCCGGGCTGATAACGACGGTTCAGCTCATTCAACACTTCATCATCCGCCTTATTCTCCCGGATTTTATTTAATAAGGAAAGGAAGAACGTATCACTCTGACGATATACTTTCTTGAGTTCAATCGTCATATATGCCGTTTCTTTCAATGCATGACTTGCAAAGAAATAAGGAGTCTCATAATGCTTTCTCAACAACTCCCACTCATTGTCTTTCACGACAGGCGCCAACTGTTGCAAATCTCCAATCATCAACAGTTGCACCCCACCAAAAGGTTTCTCCCTATCGCGATACCTCCGCAGAGTTGCATCCACCGCATCCAGCAAATCAGCACGCACCATACTGATCTCATCAATAACGAGCAAATCCATACTACGGATGATATTCCGCTTTTCTTTACTATAACGATAATGCGTCTGGGAAGAATTAAAGGTTGTTTCGGGCACAAAAGGAGCAAAAGACAACTGAAAGAAAGAATGAATCGTTACGCCTCCCGCATTGATAGCTGCAATCCCTGTCGGAGCCAATACGACCATGCGTTTGGGCGTATGTTCTTTCAATCGTCTAAGAAATGTCGTTTTCCCGGTTCCAGCTTTTCCGGTAAGAAATAAATGTGTGCCTGTATTTTCAATGAACTGCCAAGCAAGCTGCAGTTCCGGATTATTTTCCATGCTTTTCCAATTTTCGGTAAAGTTACTGAATATTCTTTTTCTTTCGTCTTGATACGAAAGAAAAAGAACCAAAAAGAAAGAATCAAGGCTGCGTTTTTCCGGTTACTCCGGTGCTTCCTCCGGCGCTTGACGCCGGAAAAACGAGGCCGGAAGACCTGCGGGTGGAAGCCTTACAATGTGGGAAGCTTTATTATTA
>DXOJ01000749.1 GCA_019412865.1 Bacteroides sp.
GGATTTGCTTTTGCATGCTTATCCCGATAAAATCATAAATATACATCCTGCTCTTCTGCCGAAGTACGGAGGCAAAGGAATGTATGGTGACCGGGTACATGAAGCAGTAGTAGCTGCCGGTGAAAAAGAAAGCGGCATCACTATACATTATATAAATGAGCATTACGACGAAGGAAATACGATTTTTCAAGCTACTTGCCCTGTTCTCCCGACCGATTCTCCGGACGATGTAGCCAAGAAAGTGCATGCTTTGGAATATGAACACTTCCCGAAAATCATAAATCAAGTATTAAGTAATAAGTATTAAGTATTACGTCGTGTGAATAATCGTTTGACAGAACTTTATTGACGTTTTCGGCCACTATGGTTATTACCTGATACTTAATACTTAATAATGTATGCTTTCTCTTCCCGCCGCAAAGGATAATCTCCGCGTAGGGTTTCGAATAGCTCCGGTTGATTTTTTAGCCGGTTGCTGTCTTCGGTTGGATTATACATTTGGAGGACTGCTTCTTCGTGGTTTTTTGCATGAATAATGGGGGAGACAGGTGCGGGTGCGTTAATTTCATAATTCCCTTTTATTTGGAAGAACTTGCAGATGGCATCCAATGACATACGTGTGGCGTTTGCTTTTCCATCTGCAGAGTAGCCTGCAATATGAGGAGTTCCGATAAATGCCTTTTCCAGTAGATCACGGTTGATTTCCGGTTCATGCTCCCATACGTCGATGATGGTATCCGAAATCATCCGGCTGTTCAAAGCTTTTAAAAGAGCATCAGTCTGGATGACTTCTCCTCGTGAGGTATTGATGATAACAGGCTTCCGTTTGAGTGACTGAAAGAAAACGTCATCCGCCAAGTGGAACGTTTTATACTTTCCTTCTTTATATAAAGGTACGTGAAAAGTGATGATGTCACACTCTTCCGTTATTTTCTCCAGTGAAGAGAACCGTTCTGCACCTTCTTTTTCTTCCCGTGGCAAATCATTCAATAAAACACGCATGCCAAAATCCTGGGCAACTTTAGCTACCTTACTCCCGACATTTCCTACTCCTATGATTCCAATTGTCAGTTCATTCAGCCTTTTATTCCTGACGGACTTCCATACAAGAAGCGATGATTGTATATATTGGGCGACAGAAGCGGAGTTACATCCCGGTGCATTCGTCCATTCAATACCGGCCTGTTTGCAATACTCCGTATCAATATGGTCGAAGCCTATGGTTGCGGTCGCTATGAATCTCACTCGACTACCTTCCAATAAATCCCGGTTGCAATGTGTGCGGGTACGGACAATAAGAGCGTCCGCATCTCGTACGAGTTCCGGGGTGAAATCCTTTCCCGGTGCATAAATCACCTCGTCGGCTATTCTCTGAACCGCCTCTTTTATATAAGGTATTTTATTGTCGATAATAATTTTCATATACAATTCATCTTTTGTACCCACAAAGGTAACAAATAAAAAAGTAAGAAACGGTTGCTTGTCTGAAAAATATTACATAGATTTGCCCTATTATATATCTATTAGCTAGTTAAGATTATGACATTTAGTAACCTTTGCAACGAGATTTTCTGGAAATCGACAACCGATTACCATGTGACGGATAGTGTGGATGCTCCGATGAACAATCCTTACGAGTTGAAAACTATTGAGTATTATTTATATCTAAAGAACTGGATTGATGCCGTGCAATGGCATTTTGAGGATATTATCCGTGACCCGCAGATTGATCCGGTAGAAGCATTGGCCTTGAAAAGAAGAATTGATAAATCAAATCAGGACCGTACGGATCTGGTGGAATTAATTGATAGCTACTTTTTAGACAAATACAAAGAGGTAAAACCTCTCTCTGACGCAACGATCAATACGGAGAGCCCTGCATGGGCAATTGACCGCTTGTCAATTCTTGCATTGAAAATTTACCACATGCAGCAGGAGGTGGAACGTACGGACACAACTGAGGAACACCGTGCTCAATGCCAGACTAAGTTGAATATCCTGCTGGAACAACGCAAAGACCTTTCTACGGCTATTGAACAGCTGTTGGCTGATATCGAAGCCGGAAGAAAATATATGAAAGTATATAAACAGATGAAGATGTATAATGACCCGGCATTAAATCCGGTGCTTTATGCGAAAAAATAACGAATGGCGCGTATTCTCATTATTCGTTTTTCAGCTCTTGGCGATGTAGCCATGACAATCCCGGTAATACATTCGCTGGCTGTGCAATACCCGCAGCACGAAATAACAGTGTTAAGTCGTGCTGTATGGCAGCCACTCTTTCAGGGGTTGCCTGCTAATGTGGGTTTTGTCGGAGCTGATTTAACAGGCAAACACAAGGGGCTTTGGGGCTTGAATAGCCTTTATTCGGAATTAAAAGCGATGCATTTTGATTACATTGCTGATTTTCATCATGTACTTCGTTCTAAGTATTTATGTTTGCGATTCCGTCTTGCCAATAAACCGGTAGCTTCCATTTGTAAAGGAAGGGCAGGCAAAAAGAAGCTGGTTCGCCGTCATGATAAGGTGATGGAGAATCAGAAGAGTTCTTTTCGTCGTTATGCCGATGTACTTGAGAAGCTAGGTTTACCGGTACTATTAAATTTCTCTTCTATTTATGGCGAAGGAAAAGGAAACTTTGCGGAAATAGAACCAGTCACAGGACCTAAAGAAGATCAAAAGTGGATTGGTATAGCTCCTTTTGCCAAACATGCAGGTAAGATTTATCCGTTAGAACTGCAGGAACAAGTTATAGCACATTTTGCTGCCAATCCCAAAGTAAAGGTTTTCCTCTTTGGAGGCGGTAAAAGCGAGCAGGACGTATTTGATGCATGGATTGCTAAATATCCTTCTGTTGTTTCAATGATCGGTAAACTGAATATGCGTACCGAACTGAATCTGATGAGCCATCTGGACGTGATGCTTTCAATGGATTCTGCCAATATGCATTTGGCATCTTTGGTCAATATTCCGGTTGTCTCTATTTGGGGAGCAACCCATCCCTACGCTGGTTTTATGGGCTGGAGACAATTGCCGGTCAATACCGTGCAACTCGATTTGTCATGCCGTCCCTGTTCTGTATATGGACAGAAGCCTTGCTGGCGAGGTGATTATGCCTGTTTGAGGGATATAAAGCCGGAGCAGGTCATTGCGAAAATAGAAGGGATTGTAGATTAATCCTTGCTAAAGTTCAAATTAGCAGTTTATTGAGCTGAAAGAGCATAGAATCAAATAATGATGAAAGAGATACAACGAAAGAAAAAGGTACTGATAGATCTTACGAATTATGGTAGTCTCACAGCCGGTTTCGGGCAGATTGCGGCCAACTATGCAACTGCCTTTTCGTCTATGCCGGTAGATGATCTTCATTTTGTATATTTATTGCGGCAGAAATATATGCAGGAATTTGGCCCGAATGTGACCTCTGTTCCGGTACGTCGTATCAATAAGTTTCTTCCTTTTACCCTTCCCAAAGTAGACGTATGGCATGCAGTGAATCAACAGCGCAAGTTGTTGCGTATTGCCGGTGGTACAAAGTTTATCTTTACTATACACGACTTTAATTTCTTAACAGAGAAAAAGCCCTGGAAGGCGAAAATGTATCTTCGCCGGATGCAGAATAAGGTCAATAAGGCAGCGGTCGTGACTACGATCTCTCATTATGTGGCAGATGTCATTCGGCAGCATGTAGATTTGAAAGGGAAGGAGATCCGGGTCATCTATAATGGAGTGGAGAGAATCGATACATTAGAAGGAACAAAGCCGTCGTTTGCTACAGGGCGTCCTTTCTTTTTTACAATTGGGCAAATCCGTAGAAAAAAGAACTTCCATCTCTTGGTTGACGTAATGCGTCATTTCCCGGAATATGATCTATATATTTGTGGAGATGCTCATTTTGCTTATGCTGAAGAAGTGCGCAATCTGATTCGTGAGAATCAGCTCACTAATGTCTTTTTGACGGATGTTATCTCTCAAAGTGAGAAGATCTGGTTATATCGGAACTGTGAGGCATTCCTGTTTCCTAGTGAAGGAGAAGGCTTTGGATTGCCGGTGGTGGAAGCTATGCAATTTGGGAAGGCTGTATTTGCCGCTAATCGCACTAGTTTACCGGAAGTTTGTAATGGACACGCTATCATGTGGGAGCATTTGGATACAGAATCTATGGTGCAAAGTATCCGGGAGCATCTACCTGATTTTTATAAAGACAAGGAGCGCTTGGAAAAAATCAAGGAACATGCCGCTTCATTCAGTTACGAGAAGCATATACAAGCCTACCTTGATTTGTATCGGGAGTTAGCTCAATTGCCTTAGTATTGAAGTCAATTGTCCGTATACCTTTTCAGGAGTAATTAATGCAAAACGCTCTTCATAGGTTAATGTCGCTTGTTGTTCCGGCGAAAGAAGGTCGTCAGGACTGATTCCTTCGGCAAGTACGGAATTGGCGGGTAACCACATTGATTTTGATGCACTTGGTGAATAAATGGCAAATGAAGGAACTCCAAGAGCCTGGGCGATGTGTCTGGCTCCTCCTTCGTTCCCGAAGTAGAATGAACAGTTGGCGCAAAGTGCTGCCAGCTGTCGCAATGAAGAAGCTTGTATATCGATCTTGATACGTTCCGGGCATCCTAATTTCTTGTAGATATTTCTGGCGTCTTCTTCTTCGTACCCCGGTGCGTAGTTGAAGATCATTTGTATGTCCTTGTGCTCCTCCAAAATTCTTTTCAGTGTGGCTATCATGAACTCCGTATTCCATTTCTTATGGATGAGTTTGGTTGTGACTCCTATTAGTAACACAGGGTGTGCAAAATTAATCCCTTCCTTTTCCATATAATATCGGAAATCTTCTTTCTCCCGGTCAGTCAGATATAACTTGAATTCTTTTGTGTATTGAATAGGTCTGATCTTTTCTAATGGTGCTGTAAGCAACAGGTTACGTTGTACCATATCAGTTGTCAGATCCTTGCTGTAAGTATCTGTCCGGTAGTTCAGTAGAAAACGTGTATATCCTTTGATTCGCCCTATCCGGAAAGGAGTTCTTAATGAAAAAAGAGAGAAAAAAAGAGTCCGTATGGTAGAGCGCATGTCGATGATTACGTCGTATTTATTTTGGTGCATTACCTGCCATACTTTTTTTATATATGCAGTGAACGGCTTATTCTCATTCTTGTCAAATGTAATGACTTTGTCTATGTCCGGATGCCCCTCATAGAGTGGAGCAATATTTTTATTAAGCACGAAGTGTATCTCTGCGTCGGGAAAACTTTTTTTCAGCGTACTGCACAATGCAACAGCCAGAATTGAGTCCCCTATTTGTCTAAATCGAATAATCAGAATTCTTTTGATTGGTTTCATGCTTAAACTTCTTTATGCTTTTTACCGTGCAAACATAACTAAAAAAAAGCATTTATGTCTAAATATAAATGAAAAGAAAAAAGAAAAAACGATTAAAGTCACCGTGACGGTGCTTATATGTGGAGAGAGTTAGCCAATCTTTGTGAGAAAAGAGAAAAATATAGTCGGAATATGGCCTAATTTCTTTATCTTTGCTCAATCTTTGTAATTAGGATTATATAGGAGAGTGTAATGAGAGTGATTGTAAATCCCAAGTACGCACATTTGCAGAAGGAGATAGAAGAAGTTCCGAGGTCCTTCCAGAACGAAGGAGATGTGGTGTACGATGGTCGTAATGTTCTAAAACGGATTAGTTTGGGCAGCATTGATGTTGTGGTGAAGAGCTTTAAAAAACCTCACATCATCAATCGTGTTGTATATTCGTTTTTCCGCCAGTCGAAGGCAGAACGTTCCTATATTTATTCTATGGAGATTCAACAGCATGGCTTTGACACTCCGGAGCCAGTGGCTATGATCGAACAATTTCAAGATGGTCTTCTCTCACATAGCTATTACATTTGTTGTTATGATGGCGGCGAAACTGTCCGTTCCCTGATGGATGGAAAAGTGGAGGGGAATGAAGACAAACTTTCAGCTTTTGCGCGCTACACTGCTGCTTTGCATCAGGCAGGTATCCTTCATTTGGACTATTCTCCCGGTAATATACTGATTCATCAGAATGAAACGAATGAATACAGTTTCTCTCTGGTCGACGTGAATCGTATGCAGTTGCTATCGGATATTGATTGTGATACGGTATGCCGTAATATGTGCCGTTTGTGTATTTCGCGTGAGGTACTGACTTACATCATGACAGAATATGCTTCTTTGCGTGGATGGGACGTCGAATCTACGGTCAGTCTGGCCCTTCGTTACAGCGATCAGTTCTTTACTCATTACATTTATCGTCGTGCGGCACGAAAAGAAAAAGAAAAGCATATTGTGTCCCTGATTTTATTCTTCCGTTTATACCGTTCCGTGCGTAAGTTCTTTTCTTGGGAACCGCATATCTCACGTTTCTTATTGAAAAAGGAAAAGCATATTTATGATACGTACCTGTGCAAGTATGATTATTGTGAATTGCTTTCTGCTGATTATCAATGATTGATTACTTCTTACTTCCGCGCATCACTACACTGCGGATTCTATGCCTGAAAAAACCTTTTTGATTAATATATGTACAGTTATGCTTGTTCAAAAATGCAGAGATAATTTCTTCGTCATCACGCAGGTGATATGTGCAAATGGCAAAATCTAGTTTCTGGCAATTCTGAAATAAGTTCTTGCATCCCGCCAATGCGTGCCGTTCGGCTCCTTCTATATCCATTTTAAGAAACAGATGTTCATCCGTCTGATTATTGAAGAAATCGTCTAATGTTTGCTCTCTCGAAGAATTATGGTCACTTACATACTTTTGGACAATCGTCACTTTGTCTTGCCATGGTTCGAAGGTGGCTCTGATAGCTTCCAACCATTGCTCGTCCTGTTCAAACAAATAGATATGTTTGGCTTCCTCCACAATTTCCAGTGAAGAATATCCTTCGGCACAACCGACATCTACAAAAACCTTTCCCGTGACATCTTTTACGCTATCGAAATAGTGATGCGGTGATCGCTTGTCCTGCTCCATACTCAAGGCTTTGTAGTACTTCTGAATCTTCTTGGGTGGAGTACTCTTCCTGAAATATAGCCGTTTCTTCTCTTGTTGTACATAGTATAAGCCTTTTTTCTCATCCTTTTGTACATTGACAGGCATGTTTGTATATTCATCTTTGAATTCATACAAATGCCTTGAATATCCGTGCTCTTTAATATATTCATAATATTTCAGATAGGGTGAATCGGGTTTATACCCTTTCATAAAATAATATGGAAGAGTGCCATATATAAATTTCTTTATTGTATGTTTAAGTGCGTTCATTTCATTAGTTGCTTGTAGATGTTTAAGATCTCCTCCGCTTGCTTTTCTTCTGCGAATCTTTTAGCAAAAATTTGCCCCTTTTCAATCATAATCTTTTTTCTCTCAGGATCTGCGTATATCTGTTTGAAGGCATCGGCCATTCCTTTGATATCGTCAGGATCTACATAGATAGAGTCGGGACCTCCGGCTTCTTCCAGGCAAGATCCAGTCGCGGCCACTACCGGAATACCGGAGTATAGAGCTTCTATAATGGGAATACCAAAACCTTCGAAACGGGAAGGGTATACAAAAATTTCTGCTAACTGATAAAAAGCCGGTAGATCATCAAAAGGAACATTGCTGATGATATGTACCCTTTCTTCCAGCTTATTCTCCTTAATGAAACGTTCAATTTTATCAGTATATTCCGTGTGGCGTCCTACAATGACGAGATGAATCTGTTCAGGAAGCATCGTTAGTGCCTGCACCGCTGAAAGGGCGTTTTTGCGTTCTTCAATACTTCCTACGTTAAGGATATAGTGATCCGGTAGCTGATATTTAGCCCGGATTTCTCTTTTCTTCTCTGCTGCTACAGGATGCATGAATGAAGGATCACATCCCTGATAAACAACTTCTATCTTATCGGCGGGAATCCTGAAATACTCAATAATATCACGCTTGGTACATTCGCTGATAGCAATGATTTTATCGGCATTTTCGCAAGCTTTACGGAATTTGTATGTGTATATTTTCCTGTCGATCGAATGGTAATACTGCGGATAGCGCAGAAAGATCAGATCGTGAATCGTTACAATACTTTTTACCTCGCTTTGATGTATATTCAGGGGCAACTCATTACTAAGTCCGTGGAATATATCGATTTTTTCTTTTTCCAGTTGTTGGGTAACGCCCCATACTCGCCACAATGAACTTAACTTTTTCCAGGAAGAAGTAGTGGGATAAGAAAGCTGTAGTTGCTGATACTGCCTCGTTAATTTGTCCAGCCTCTTGTTTTCCCGTTTCTTGGGGGCATACAGCACATATTCATTCTCCGGATAGAATTGGCATAGGATATCCACTATATAGCGGCTATAATTACCCAGACCGGTGAAATTCTGTACTGCACGTTTTCCGTCAAAACCTATTCTCATTTCTACTTCTTACCTTTATGTGATTATAATTAGACTTCAAAATTCCGATAAGGTTTATTCAAGTCTAAATAATGGAAATTGTGTTGTCTTTGTCCACTTTGTTTAGGTATGGTCATGTAATCTCCATATTTCTGTGACAGATAAGCGTCGTATTTCTGTACTCCCCATACTTCTTCATCTTCAAACCGGATAGGAGTGGGAGTGCCCAGGATATCCTTCGACATGATTCCTTTCATTCCATCATCATAATCGCAGACTAATGCGCATTGGTCGAAATCGTATTTCTTCATCACCTTCCTGATGCTTTCCTGTGCTCCGGTAAGGGTAAAAAACTTTCTGCATAATAGCGGTATCCATGAACTGGGACCTTTCCCATGTTTGTATGGATCGCGATGAATAAGATAAAGTACTCGTTTGTAGAACTCATACTTCGCAAAATGCATTCTTTGCGCCATACGGCTTTCCGGAACTCCATCTAGTGGAAATATATCAATATATACACCTCCCAGATATTTGAGATGCATACGCTCGATTAAGGTTGTGTTGGCATCCTGCACCTTTGCGAACGGAAGAGGATATTCCTTATCATTCTCAGCGCATACCGCTTCGTAAGGTTCCGGTAACCATTCTTTGGCATTAGCCATTAGTAAGTCATAATCAGCTCTTGGCATTCCGATATCCAAATCATCATCCCAGGGGATGAATCCTTTGTGGCGCACAGCTCCCAGCATGGTGCCTGCCATGATGTAATATCGCAGATTATGTTCTTTGCAAACTTTGTCAACAGCTAATAAGTTCTTTAATATGCGAAGCTGTAGAGGGCGGATGTCGTAATTAGCCATTCTATCTGATTTTAATTAATAAAGACTGGCTGGAATCAGCTTCTGTGCCTGTTGAAAGTCCTCTACTGTGTCCAGCTCGGCCGAGAAGAACTCGGTGGTGTCCATAACGTAAAAACTATATCCTTGCGGAATCAGTCTCTCAAAAGCCCGTTCGTAGAATATATTATCCAGTCCTTCGGTAGTAATCATAATTTCCAGTTCCCGGAATAGCGCTTTGGTATATTCAGCTGACATCTTTTCAATGCCGATAGATTCTCCGATAGCATTGGATATCGAACAGACTTTGCTGATTTCAACGACCTTTTGTGCGTCGTCCACGATGACTTTTATTTCTTCTGCTCCGAGCTCATGACGATTCAGTGCCAATATGTCGTCCTTATCCGAATGAAGCAGTTTCTCTACAATCTGCGGATCAAATACAATGTCGCTGTCTAATAACAAAATCTCCTGCCCATCTGTATAGGAACGGGTGAGCCATAATGAATAGATATTGTTGGTTGATTCATACCTGTCATTATAGATGAAAGTAATATCTTGGGTTGGATAATGTGCCTGTAGGAAATCAACGATTTGCTGCTGGCGATACCCGGTGACAATGATGAACTCATCAAATCCGTTTTGTATCAGAGCATCAAAAGCTCTTTCCAAAAGGCATCGTTCTCCTATTTTGAGAAGACATTTGGGCGTCGTATCGGTCAGCGGGCGTAAGCGTGAAGCTATTCCTGCGGCTAATATTACTGCTTTCATTTGGATGCTATTTCTTTGATTGTATCTATAACGATCCGGTTCTGCTCTGGGCGTCCCAATGTGATACGCAAATGAGTATTGATATCCGGTTCATTCATAAATTTCACTTTATAACTCTGTTTAGCAAAAGCCTTTTGTAAAGCCTCTTTCAGTTCTATCGGGTATTTGATTAAAATAAAGTTGGCAACCGATTCATATACTTTGAATCCGGGTAATACGCCGATTTCCTTTTCGTAACGCTCACGGTCTTCGTTCATCAGTTTGGCGATATTGCGATAGTGTGCGTCCGATTTAAGAGCCGCAATGGCGATATCTTCGGATATCCGGTTATATCCCAGATATTTATTGCTGTATCTGCTGAATTTTTCCAGCTCCTTACTCATGAATCCGAATCCCATACGTAAACCGGGCAATCCATAAAACTTGGATAAAGTACGGGAAATAATCAAATTCGGATATTTATTAACCAGCTTTTTGATGTAACTGGTATCAGTTGAAACAAAAGAAGCGTATGCTTCATCTATCAGTACCACTGTTTGGCTGGGCACTTCTGCGAGCAGTTCATCCAATTCTTTCGGAGTTAAACCATTGCCGGTAGGGTTATTGGGAGAAGCTAGTAAAAGAATCTTCGGATTCTCTTTCTGAATCATATCTTTTAGCGTCTCAAAGTCATATTTAAAAGTATTTCCGTCTTCGTAGAGAGGATATTGCAAAGTATGGCCATTCACCTCATCTGCAATTGATTTATAATACCACCATGAGAACTTGGGAATCAACATCGTTTTATTTCCATCTTCTTGAGTCAGGAAGTAGTGTACAGCTTGTTTCAGAATATCTTCTCCGCCGTATCCTAATAAGACTTGTGTTTCATCTATATCGTAAAGTTCGGATAAGAAAACAGATAATATACTTTTCTTTCCTTCATCATAAATGCGGGTATAAAAACAAAGTTTATTTATATCGAAGTTTTTTAAAGCTTCTACTACTTCTTTTGATGGACTGTAGTTAAATTCGTTTCGATCTAAAAAGTTCAAATTCTTTTCCATATTAGTTTTGTATGATTCCTTTATCGCACCAGGTTAGTTTCCTGACTTTCGTTTCGTTCAAAATACTGCGGTTGTTGCTCAAATTATCCGTTCCATGTAATTCGTGATGAAGGTGGAACACAATTCCCGCAAATTTGATGGTACGCTTGCGTACACCGCTATTGATGAGGCGGCACACTAATTCATGATCTTCGCTTCCCCATCCGGTAATAGCTTCATTGTATCCATTGACTTTTAATAAATCCTCTTTCCAGAAAGCCATATTGCATCCTCTGGAATATGAAATATCCCATTGGCGATAATGCTGAAGTAGTGGGCTTAGCCAAGGTAAATGTACTCCGTTGATTGTGTTTTTAGTACCTTTGTCGTGAATAGAGATAATGCAGTTTCTTTCTGCTAGCATCTTTTTGGTTAAACCTTCCCGGATTAATACACGGCTACCGGTTACGAAACTGCCTTTTTTAGCAAAATGTACATGATCTTTGACGAAATCTTTGTGTAAGACGATATCTCCGTCAATTTGTATAATATATTCTTTAGATGCTTTCGCAATAGCTTTGTTGCGGATGGAGGCCAGTCTGAAGCCTAGATCCTCATGCCAAACATGAATAATAGGGACTTCGGAGGAGGCTGCTAATTGATGAATTAGTTCTCTTGTATCTTCTTTAGAACCATCATCTGCAATGATAATTTCATCTGGAAGGAGAGATTGACGTAGCACGCTTTTAACGCATAATTCTAATGCGTCGCTTCTATTATAGGTGGATATAATTAGCGATGTACTTATGTTGCTCGCCATGGGTTTATTCATATAATTATTACTAAGTTAGTTAATAGTTAAGGGGGCTTGCACTAAAATTCTACAAATGTATACATTTTATTTGGTTGTGACAAGCGTTAAAGGCTTTTTTGCTAAACATTAGAGGGTTAGCATTCTTTTTTAAGAATAATATCCGTATCTTTGCTATCATTTTGTTATAATAACTAAGATAAATAGTGTGTTTGTAATGGAAAATTATCCGATAGAAGTTAGTATAATCATCCCTAATTATAACTATGCTCGTTTTTTACAGCAACGTATCGAGTCGGTATTGGCACAAACATATACAGACTATGAAATAATATTATTGGATGATGCTTCAACCGATGATAGTGTGTCTATTTTAAACCATTATAAAACAAATTCTCGTGTCGCTCATTTGGAGATTAATTCAGTTAATACAGGGAGCCCTTTTGCTCAGTGGCAAAAAGGTATAAGTTTGTCTCGTGGAAAATATATATGGATTGCCGAGAGTGATGATGCGGCTGATTCTTCTTTTTTGGAAAAAGCTGTTTCTATCTTAAATCAATATCCTCATGCTTCTTTCTGTTTTTTAGGTTCACATTGTATAGACGAGAAAGGGAATAAACTATCTACAGATTTTGACCGTTGGACTTCAAAGCAATTACTCCGTCCTTACAATATAGGTGTTTTTGATAGTGAAGATTATATAAAACAGAATCTTTATTGGCGCAATTATATTTACAATGCTAGTGGTGTTGTCTTTCGTAAACAATGTTTTGAACAGATAAAGGATTTGTCTTGTTTCTCAATGCGCTATAGTGGTGATTGGCTTTTTTGGATAGAGATGGCGAGGCAAGGGAGTGTTATTGAGTTATATGAAAAGTTAAACTTTTTTCGATTGCATTCAACAAGTACAACTGTTGAGGGTAACGCTTCAGGTAATGCGATTCTTGAAGATATTCAAGTAGTACATTATGTTGAATCATTTTCTTATCCAATAGGGCGTTATAAGCGTTTGATGCGACATGGAATGCTTTATAAAAATATAAAGCGTGCAAAAGTTGATCCGAAAATGAGATTGTTGTTGTTTGAAAAACTGAAAGGATGTTTTGACACAAGTGTGTGGACATATAGATGGGAACGAGTTAATAAATACATGAGTTTTTTGAATCCATGGCAACCTACAAGAGATAGAGATAGGTTGTAATGAATTGTGAAGTGCAATAAAGAAAAATATGGTTGACAAAAGAATTATAGCATTTTATTTGCCGCAATATCATCCATTTCCTGAAAATGATGAATGGTGGGGTAAGGGATTTACTGAATGGAGAAATGTGGTTAAGGCTAGGCCTCTTTATCGTGGCCATTATCAGCCACATTTACCGGCAGATTTAGGTTTCTATGATCTGCGTGTCCCGGAAGTTCGTCAGCAGCAAGCTGATATGGCTCGAATGTACGGGATTAATGGCTTTTGTTATTATCATTATTGGTTTAATGGTCATCAATTGATGGAGAGACCGCTAGAAGAAGTATTATCTTCTGGCAACCCTGATTTTCCATTTATGCTTTGTTGGGCTAATGAAAATTGGACACGGGCATGGGATGGTGGAAGTCGTCATATTTTGATTGCTCAAAATTATTCGGAAGAGGATGATCGTGCGCATATCCGTTATCTGTTAGATAATGTATTTAGTGATTCTCGATATATAAGAGTAGACGGTAAACCTGTGTTTTTAATTTATCGTTCCATGCTTTTCCCGAATATGAAAGAAACTATTCGAGTTTGGAGGGAAGAAGCTTTTAGTAAAGGAGTAGAATTGTATTTATGCCGCGTCGAAACGATGGATTGTTATGGAGAAGAATACCTTCAGGATGGTTTTGATGCTGCTGTGGAGTTTCAACCTTTCACTCATCAAATGAATGAATTTCAAAAAAAGAGAAATCCATTACGAAAGTTTGCTTATAATATAAATCGTCACCTTTTTAATACATGTAAGAAGAAAAAGATTGATTACTCGGAATATGTAGATTATATCTGTAAAACTCATTTTCCTGACTATAAAATGTATCCGGGGGTTACTCCAATGTGGGATAATACTTCTCGTCGAAAGCAAAAGATGTTTATTTTAGACAAGAGTACTCCCGAAAAATACGGTGAATGGTTATATTCGGTTATGAATAAATTTGTGCCTTATAGCAAAGATGAGAATTTTGTTTTTGTCAATGCTTGGAATGAATGGGCAGAAGGTAATCATTTGGAACCTGATTTAAAATGGGGATTCCGTTATTTAGAAGAAACAGAAAAGGTGGTAAAAAGTATGCAAGAAGATGGCTTTTAGATATAGGGAGGTGATTGTTTTTTTCTAGAATATATAATGTTGCTCGTGTTCGAGCCAGAGCTAGAGAAATCTTACAAAAAGATTTCTCTAGATATTAATTCGTAGAATTCTGTACCATATAAATTTGAAAAAGATTTTGTTTCTGCATTTACTATTGGTATAGGTGTGGCGAAAATTTTGCACTTCATTAAAAGCTTGTTTGAGAGGAACTGAACTTTTAATAATATGCTTTACTCGTTTATACTCTTTTTTTTCTTCTTTAAGGTCTAATGTCGGGATCTCTTTTCCTTTTCTATAAAATTCATTCCTTGATTGTATATAGTAT
>DXOJ01000075.1:0-14635 GCA_019412865.1 Bacteroides sp.
TTAGATTTAAGGTTAACAAAGGTTGGAGCAAGGCGTTGCTCCTTTTTTTATGCCTGTACGTTTCGTACGTACAAAAAACAAGAGGTACACCCCACGAAATGAAATATACCTCTATGCTTACTATCAATAAAAGAATTACATCAGTCTATCTTTCAAAACCTGCGGAAGTTCGGGCATCGCACCTCTCTGTGTGCAGACATAAGCAGAAACCTCAACAGCCAGTTTATGCGCTTCGGGCACCGGTTTTCCATTGAGAATGGAGGCACAGAAAGCAGCTGTAAAAGAATCGCCTGCGCCCACTGTGTCGGCAACCGGTACTTTGGGCGTCTCCTGGAAAGAGACAACGCCCGGTGTGAACACATAGCTGCCATTGATGCCGCAAGTGAGAATCAACATCTTCAGGTTGTATTTTGCCAACAGAATCCAGCATTTATCCTGCAAATCAATGCCGGGATAACCAAACATACGGCTGATAGTCACCAGCTCTTCGTCGTTTATCTTCAGGACGTTGCAACGGTGGAACGATTCGCGCAGTACCTCTTTAGAGTAGAAATCCTGGCGGAGATTGATATCAAATATCTTGAGCTGTCCGTCTATATCGGGCATCGTATCCAGAAAGCGATTGATAGTGGCACGGCTCACTTCATTACGTTGAGCCAGCGAACCGAAGCAAACAGCACGTGTGCTCAAGGCCAGACGTTTCAGCTCATCCGTAAAGGGAATGTTGTCCCACGCCACGCCCTCTTTGATTTCGTAACAAGGCACGCCCTCGTCATCGAGCGTCACCTGCACCGTACCGGTAGGATAATCGACCTGTTCAATCTGCATCTTCAACTTCTTCTCATTGAATACTTTCAGAATTTCTTCTCCCAGTTCATCCCTGCCTACGGCACTCACTACACGACTGTCAAAACCAAACTGTGATACATGATAGGCAAAGTTTGCCGGAGCACCACCGATTTTCTTTCCTTCGGGCAACACATCCCAAAGTGCTTCGCCCATTCCTACAATTATATTATTCATGATATACGGGTTTTATTGTTTCCAAAGTTATAAAATTATTTTCTGATACGGAACGTATAATACAAGAGATAAAGCACGCCCACCGTCATTACGGCAATAGCACCATTCTGTCCCATGGAAGTATCCGAAGCTACTCCCATTGCCAACGGAAACACCGTCCCGCCGAAAAGTCCCATAATCATCAAGCCGGAAACTTCGTTTTTCTTACCCGGCAAATAAAGCAATGCCTGCGAGAAGATAACGGAAAACACATTGGAGTTACCGAAACCAATTAAGGCGATGCAGGCATAGATAATTGCCTTTTCATGGAAGATAAACAAACCGATCATGGCAATCAACATCATCACCACACTAATGCCGAAGAAAGATTTCGGAGACATCTTACGCAAGATGAAAGAACCCAGAAAACAGCCCGCCGTACGGAAAATAAAATAAAGACTGGTTGCAAAAGCAGCATCATCCAATCCCATACCAATGCGCTCCATCAGAATCTTCGGGGCGGTAGTGTTCGTACCTACGTCGATGCCGACATGGCACATGATACCAATGAAACAAAGCAGAATAAACGGTTTGCCAAGCAGGGCGATGCATTGTCCGAAAGTAGACGGTTTGCCATCTTCTTTCTCCTCTTCAATCTGTGTAACATTGAGCAGAAGAATAGCGATGACGGCCACAATCATATAGATAGGGAACAGGATGCGCCAACCTAAATCGAAAGTCGGAATGGCCTGTGTCGCTCCCCACATGGCGATATAAGGTGCCAGGAAAGAAGCAATGGCTTTCACAAACTGGCCGAAAGTCAGGCTACTTGCCAGGCGGTCGCCACGCACGATATTGGAAAGTAACGGATTCAGAGAAGTCTGCATCAACGCATTTCCGATGCCCAGGAGGGAGAAGGAAATCAGCATCAGCATATAGCTGTCGCCAAAAACGGGTAGTAACAAAGAAGCGAAAGTCACAATCAAACTAAGCAATACGGTTTTCTTCTGACCAATGCGGCTCATCAGCATGCCGGTGGGTACGGAGAAAATCAGGAACCAGAAGAATACCAGTGACGGAAAGATATTCGCCTGTGAGTCCGACAGCCCAAGGTCTGCCTTTACGTAATTGGAGGCAATGCCTACCAGGTCAACGAATCCCATGGCGAAGAAGCAAAGCATCACCGGGATTAGTTTGGAGAGGGAAGAGTTTTTACTGTTTTCCATTATTTTATCTTTTATATGATGAATTCTGTTTCCATAGGGCGGAGCACATACCCCTACGGCAATGTATGCATCAGTCCTTTATATAGTTGGTGTATCTCCCGTTCCTTGTTACTTTAAAGCTACGGTCTTGTTGGGTTACCACGGCCGTGGTAGCTTCTTCCCACGGCTGTGAAGAGTTCTCACCACGGCCATGGGAGGATCTCGTCACGGCCGTGACGAACTAACAGAACCGTAGCTTTGAGGAAAGTATCTCCGTACTTTAGTAGAACTCTTCCACTAGGACAGACGTACTCTTCCATAAGGAAAGACGTATTAGTCTATAGGGAAAGAAGTTTTTACTCTAAAGAAACAGGGAAAGAGCGCATGGAGTTAGGAGAATGAGCTTATTTCTTCAACTTGTAGATCACAAACGAATCTACTTTATACGCTCCTCCTTTACTGTAAAAGTCGATATGAGTGTAAGGTTCCGACGGGAATACTTGATTAGTCATCACAAAACGTCCGCCATCAACAAAGGCTTCCACACTGGATTTGTCAACAAACAGACGGAGTTTCAATTCGTCTTTTCCACTTTCAATGGCCGTCCAGGTCAACATTGGGAAGTTCTCATTGAAACCTACATCTCCGCTCTTGCGGCGGTCCATCGAGAATTTCTTTTCTTTCATGTCATATTGCATATCCACTTCTTCGCCTTTGTCATTATAAAGACGGAAGCCAATTACATCCGCATATTGATTTTCGATAGTCAGTTCTATTTCGTATGCACCCTCATTGCCGGCAATCATGTCTTTGATGGTACGTGTTCCGTTCACTTTAAACGAGCGTTTCTTGGAGATGTCACGCAGTTTCAGCAGTTCGGGAGAGGGAGCAGACTGAAGATAAGTCTCGCCATCTACGGTGAATAGGCTCAAATCACGAGGAACAGAGTTCGGGCTACGGTATTGAGAGGTAGGAACATCGTTTGCATATTGCCAGTTGCTCATCCATGCGATAGCGATGCGACGGTTGTCGGGAGCATCACTCCAAGTTACAGCGGCGTAATGGTCTTTTCCCCAGTCCATCCATTTGGTTTGGGAGGGTGATTCATTTACAAATTCTTTTCCGTTGAACGTTCCGACAAAGTATTGAGTGGCACTTCCTCCGAAAGGACCTCCGGGATTCAAATTACAAAGCAATACCCATTTCTTTTCGTTCGTGCCGTCTACTGGAAGTTCAAATAAATCAGGACATTCCCAAACACCGCCATGTGCACCTTGTCCTTCACCGAAACTACTTTCAAAGGCCCAGTCTTTCAGATTGGAAGAAGAGAAAATTTGCATTTCCTGTCCTACTGCCAACAACATAATCCAACGTTGAGTCTCTTTATGCCAGAATACTTTCGGATCGCGAAAATCACGGGCATCAGACGTCAATACCGGATTATTTTCATATTTTGTAAAAGAACGTCCATTATCTGTGCTATACGCAATACTTTGTACTTGTCGATCACTATTCTGCGTATAAATTGCAACAATAGCACCCGCACCGAATCCGGCAGTATTATCAGTATCTACTACGGCCGAACCGCTGAAAATTGTACCAAGCGCATCAGGGGTAATAGCATCGGGACGATGTTCCCAATTTATCAGGTCTTTACTGATTGCATGTCCCCAATGCATATTGCCCCATTTGGAGCCATAAGGGTTGTGCTGGTAGAAAAGGTGATATTCACCATCTTTATATACCATCCCATTGGGATCGTTCATCCATCCATAAAGAGGTGAGAAGTGATAAGTAGGACGGAACTTTTCACGATTGCCCGTATCGAACGTGTCGGACAATTTCATTTCTTTGCAGCAAACAGCGGAAAGTTTACCCCGTATCGGATCATTCGAACCTAATTTAAATTTCAATAATATGTTTTTACCTGCATAGTCCGAAAGATCCAGTGGAACAAAATAGTCCACTCTGTTCACTGCCAGGCGAACATCCGCAACGTTCACCTCTTTATTATTAACGATCATGCTGACACGTACATCAGGGATCACCTCCTCTACGGGTAAAAGCAAATAACGTTGATTTGTATTTATATGTACCAGGCAATGTCCTTCACCCAAATCTTTTATTAATAAAGAAGAAGTATCGGCTGAAGCATCCGAAAATGAGAAAATCATCATAACCAGAATTGTCAAAAAGGTCTGTACTTGTTTAAACGAGAATAATACATTCATGTCAGATGGTATTAGAGTTAATTATTAATATTCATTGTCTTCAATTTGTTACCATGCAAAGATAGGCGTAACGGATAGTTACACCTATCACTTTTGTTTCAGAAGATAGAAAAAATGTTACCTATCTATTTCTTAGCGCTTAGATAATGCAATATATTTTTCGTCATGAGCACAATATTATCTTGATAAACGTTAAGATTACTATTCTGATTCCATTCATAAGCAGCGAGCCCAAGGGCTATACATGTACCTTGATATTCCGCTGTCGAAGCAAATTCCACCATTCCGGCACAACAATAATCCGTCACGTGTCCCCACGTTGCTAAAACGGTAGCATTGTTTTCTTCTTCAAATGCCTTTACTATATTCCCTGCATTGGGATAAAGACCGGGGAAACCATAAGAATTCAAGTCCCACATACAATTATGGTCTTCACGTCGTCCGGGACCGATCAGCGGGAACGTTTCATGAGAGAATTGGTCGGAAGTAACCATACCGGCAAACACTGGATGACTCCGATGATCATACTCCATTCCGATGTTGGCATTAATCGTCCAAACGTCCGCGCCATCTCCTCCTTCACCATCTGCAAATATCCCTGGAGCCCGTTCGGTACGCCCCAATGGTACAACCAACTGAGTCGCATGATTGCTCAAGAACAGATTCCCTCCATTCTTATAATACGTAGTCAAGGCAGCGATCGCATCAGTAGACAAAGGTAACTTATCCCATCCGGCTCCAATGCCTACACGGTCTATATGCACCCAAATAACATCGTAAACAGAAAGATCTTCACTAGTCAACATGGCAGGAGTGACGACTTTACCATTCACAAATTGTTTCTTGAACCATGCATAAGAGGCTTTTTCATCATCATCCTCTATCTCTTCGGGAGTATTATACGTTATCACATAAGCTGCATTTGTCAAATCAAGTCCGGACGGTTTCACCTTAATATTTTCTTCCGTTACTCCGCAATCTATCACTTCGGATAATTCACTGATATAAAATACTTGATTACTGTTTTTATCTTCTATCGTACAATCTGCAAAACGATTATTTTCTCCTTCCGCAGCATTCACTGTAGTAGGATTTTCTAGGCCTTCACTCCAAGAAACATTTATGGTGTTCGATGTGAAATGATTGTATTCACCTTTCACATGAATTACTCCATAATCGGCTTCTTTGCCATTGAGTTGATTATCGCTCTGGTTTACCGTGAACAAGTTATCACTTAACAAGTTGTTTTGCCCGCTTAATTCAAAGAAAGTCATTTTGTTTCCGGTAAATTCATTATCCGAAATATTCACCCGGTTACAGCCTGTAAAGTTAGCGCACCAATCGTCATTCGCCATCAGTTTGTTGTGAGAGAAAATCAGATTACTTTCTCCCGAAATACGCGCAGCCACACCACCTTGCGATGAACCGAAGGCAGAATTGGTCACCATATTTTGTATGCCACCGTTCATCTCAATACCATTCACAGCATCGGTTGCATCTATCCGGGCTAATGTAATGGCATCACATCCTTGGAGTTTAACGCCCTGATACATATTTTCCATCTTAATATTGAAGAAATGCAGGCGATCATTGTCATGCTCTACATAGATTCCGGTTCCTTGGTGGTCGGCTTTCCCCACAAGGGTAAGTCCGCTTACCTCCACCCCGCTAATACGATTTTTACGTCCGCCTATATCGGCAACAGGAGCCACATGTAATGCATATTCGGCATTCCCAAGTACCAAACGACTACCTTTAGCATCAGCAACAGGAACAACCGTTTCATCATTCACACCTTTCAGTGTTACGAAATTGCGTGTAAGCTGAATGGGGCTATCCAGGCGAAAAGTTCCTTCGGGAATAAGTATCGTTCCTCCCTCGGGTGGAAGATCGGCTATAATAGCATTTATTAGATCCGCACAATCGGTAGACCCGTCAGTCGGAAGTCCGAATTGCGTTATATCTATAATCTTCTGACCTTTACATTCATCGCAAAGCGCATAAGTATCGTCATTACTGCAAGATGTGCCCAACATCAGGAACAATCCGCTTATCAAGAATTTATTTATTTTCATGGTGTTACTATATTAATAATGGTATAGGATAAGGAAATTATTCTATTATGCTCACCTTATCAGATGATACACAATTAGAGACTTCAGTTTCTGTGTTCACCAAGAATACCCGATAGCTCTCCAAATTATCTATAAAGCAGTTCTTGAACACGTTGCCTGTTCCTTGAGTGGCATTTACAGCCACAGCATCAGCATAAGCCCATTCACATGACAAACTGTTGGACACAAACGTATTGTTGTTACCTTTTACGTTGATTATACCAAAATCCTCGCCATGGTCGAGCATTTGATTCTGAACTGCTCCTGTAAGCCAAAAGATGTTCTTATTTACCCGATTGTTATCGCCACTCAACACAAGAATACCATTATAGTAGCTTTTGAAATTATTACCTTCAATAACACTATTATTGCAATCATCAAGCACTAAATTTTCACGTCCATCAGGGTAGACCTGATTATTAAGGAATGACAGTTTGTTCACTCCCTGCGCTTTACAGGTTATGCCAGTGGGCTGTGCACCTAATTGGCAATTCTTTATAATCATATTCTCACCACCAATCAGTTCGATACTATTAGGAAGTTCACATACCCAGCAGTTGACTATCTGCATATTCTTTGCCTGTTCTATCTTGATGCCGGTATGCAGATTTATGCCAATAATATTAGAAAGTATTCCATTATCGCTCGTGCCTGTAAAATGTATACCGATGTTCTTGGCTTCCGTCCCACCCGACACCATCAGATTCATAATCTTTAACCCCTTCACGTCTGTTTCTACTTTTATAGCTGCTTCGGCATTGCGGGCAACCAGTTTGCTTCCACCACCAGGCCCCAGCAGATCGTTGATTCCATTCACGTCAATATTGCTGCGCATACCGGGATTTAATCCCTTAATCGTCACATTGTGCTTATTAATCACAATGGGAGCATCAAGTACAAAATCACCTTCGGGAATAACCACCACTCCCCCTTCGGAAGGTAAGGAGGCAATTGCACTATTAATGGCTTTCGAACAATCTGTCTTTCCATCACCAATAGCTCCGAATGTGGTAACATCACCTTCGATTTCAGTATGAGTGCCATAACATAACAGGTTATCATCACCGTCGCAAGCTGTGAACAAGCACAGACAGAAAGTGCTAATTAAATATCTCTTTAGTTTCATCATATCTATATTTAAGGAATTCATATTAGTTAAACTTACCATATCCAGGGTTCTGCACATAATTACCTTCAGAGAAATTATATTGCGCATTGGGGATAGGCAAATATTCATCTCTGCCACGGACGAAGCGAGCACCACGATAATAAACGCGTTTGTTTTGCTCCACACCAATGTAACTGTTCATAGTTTCCGCAGCAACACCCCAACGTACCAGATCGAAGAAACGGTCTCCTTCCATAGCAAACTCCATGCGACGTTCCCAACGTAGTGCTTTGCGGGCTAATTCTTGATTCCAGCCTTCAGAAGGGTATTCACCGATCAGATAATTAGCCGCATTCTGTTCTGAATCCTCAAAGTCTTTTACATAAGGGCTATTCTTGGCACGCAGACGAATACGGTTAATGATTTTGCGGGCTTCTTCCAGTCCGGCAGCTTCACCTATTTCTATCAGCGCTTCAGCCTTCCACAACAACACGTCGGCATAACGGATAATCTGCCAATTGAGATGGGAAGCCCCCCAAGGCCAACCTTGGAACATCTCGTCACTCTCCGGAGAAATATAGAAGCGTTTGGTACAGTTGAAACCATATTCGCCACTGTTACGCACCCAATTTGCTTTACAAGGCTCGGCAGTATATGTTTTCCAAGTAATACCCGGACGACCGGTTACGAAATCCAAACGAGGATCTACAGTTGCGTCAACATTAGTGAGTTCACTTCCTTCGTATATTCCATAGTCATCGGTGTTGAAGGTATCAAACAAAGGCAATCCATATGTATCTGTCTTATAGGCATTGATTAAGTTTTGGCTGGGCAAGAAAAATCCGTCACCACCATAAGGGCCTTTAGGGGCGTTGAGCAAATTACTCCAGTTTATGTTTCCGGCACCATCGGTTTCATCATTCATCGAATATTGCACGGCAAACACTGACTCTACCCCATTTTCATATTCCAATTGATCGAGTTTCTGAAAATCATTCAAAAGATCGTACGTCTTTCCTTGTGCGCCCACCTTGTCACAAAGAGTCACCACTTCAGCCAGCAACTGCTTGTCAATAGCAACTACTTGGTTATTGTCATCTTGTTGATAGGCCTGATAGAGTATGGCTTTAGCGGCATAGGCATAGGCTATATTCTTTGTGATACGACCTACTTGAGGTTGAGTATCAGGCAAATCGTCGGCAGCATCGAGAAATTCCTGTGCTATTTTACCCAAAAGTTCTTCACGGGTATATTGGTTGTTGGGGATGTACTTATAATCATCATTTTCCACATTTTCATCAAAATAAGGCACTTGCTTGAAAAGACGAACCAGTTCGAAGAAGAAGTGTGCACGAATCACCTTCATTTCGGCTTTGCGACTTTTAAGTATCGATAAAGAGTTCTCGTCAAGCGTGTTCATTACTCTCAATGCGCTGTTACAGCGTTGTAAACAGCAATAGAGTTGAAACCATTTTTCATCGGCATTACTCCATGTAGCATCTATTTTAAAGGTTTCAAGCAGCGTGCAAAAGTCACCGTCATTTACACCGCCACCGCCTTTGTAAGCATTGTCCGAACGTACTTCGCCATACGTCCAATTCGTCATTGGTACCCAATGCATCTCACGATTGGGACCTTTCAATCCGGCGTAAGCTGAAGTAACCAAGAGTTCTACACCGTCGGCCGATGCCAACAAATCGTCATTGAGTGTACCTTGCGGTTTAATATCAAGAAAACGGCTCTCATTGCAACTTGCCAATAGTGCCATAACACCTGCTGCAAAGATATATTTCAATTTCATAATGTTCTGTATTTAGGATAAAAATTAAAAACCAAGTGATAGACCGAATGTATAAGTGCGGGGCTGAGGATATGGATAGCCCAGTCCTTCAGGGTCGGCACCCGTATAATTAGTCAGTGTGAAAACATTCTGTGCTTGCAGATACACACGCAAATTGGAAAGACGTGCTTTCTTAATCCACTTATCCGGGAAAGTGTAACCCAACGTTAAAGTCTTCAGCTTCACGTAAGAACCATCTTCGATAAAGAAAGTAGAACTGCGTGTTTCTACATTATTATCCACCACAGTCAGTGCAGGAATATCACAATTATAAACTCCGGTTTGCTCATAATCATTCCAAGCATGCATTGCATCCATCAGACGTACAGAATGATTACCTGTCCAGCCTTGGAATAGGTCGGTATAAAACTTAGAGTTATTCCATGCATCGCGAATCATACCATTGAAGAATGCAGAAAAATCAAATCCTTTGTAAGATGCACCGATATTTAAACCACCGATAAATTTAGGTTGATCGCTACCTTGCCAATCCATATCGGCAGTATTGATGACGTTGTCACCGTTAAGGTCTTTGTAGCGAATACGTCCCACACCAGGAGCTCCAATCTGTACATCATATTTGCTTAGATATTCATATACCTCTTGCTTTGTTTTGAATACACCATCGGCTTTATATGACATCCATGAACCATAAGGTTGTCCCACAATGGTTTTGTCCACACCGTTGCCACCTCCCCAAGTATATTTGATAACATCCGGAAGTTCGGTAATTTCATTCTTATAATAAGAGATGTTGAACGATATATCATACTTGAAATCCTTTATTTCATCTCGCCAAGTAAAGGTTGCTTCCACACCGCTATTATCCATACTGGCAGCATTATACCATTTATATCCACCTTCGCCAATCACACCTATATAGGGTTTTTGAATTAACATACCAGTGGTCTTCTTTTGAAAATAGTCCAGAGTCAAGCCCAAACGGTTATCGAAGAAAGCGGCATCAATACCAAAGTTCAGTTGCTTGGTCTCTTCCCACTTCAAGTCGTTGTTACCCGAACGATCTTTCTGTACACCGGGCACGACTGTTGCACCATCACCATTGAAGTTGTATGAACCATTGGACATGTTAGTGTAATAAAGGTTGTAAGTAGCATTGTTGTCAATCTGGTCATTACCATTAATTCCCCATGATGCACGTAATTTAAGGTCTGAAAGCCAGTTTTGCGTACGTTCCATAAATTTTTCGCGTGACATTCTCCAACCAGCTGATACAGAAGGGAAGACGGCTGAATTATTCCCTTTACCAAAACGTGAAGAAGCATCACGACGCACCGTTCCTGATATGAGGTACTTATCATCGAACGCATAGTTTACCTTACCAAAGTAAGAAACCATAGCATAAGTAGAAGCATTGTTACCCACGCTTTTTCCTTCGGTCACGGTGTCCAGATAGCGATAGTCAAGGTCTTCTATCACCAATCCGCGACCATACCCCTGCAAATGCTCACCATTTTCTTTCTTAGCTTCGGTTCCTATCACAGCACTGATATTATTCTTCCCGAAATCTATACTATAATTAGCCGTGTTCGACCATACCCATTGTACACTATTATCCTGTCGTACGGTCAGTTCATTTACATCTACCTTCCGATCGGCTTCGCTCCATTTTGGGACAAAGGTTGAGTTGAAACCGGTAGTATAATTCAAGCCAAATTGGCTCTTCAATACCAAATTTTTAATAGGCTCTACTTCCAAATAAACATTACCAAAGATACGCCAGCTTTTATGACGATTATTGGCTTCGTTGTCCGTCAAACGAATGGGATTCGGTTTATCTCCCAATATATCCACATAACCACCGGCGTACCCTCCGTTTTCATCATACACAGGAATGGCCGGATGCTGCGCAATAACCAATTCTTCTATACCGGCAGGATTAAGATGTTCCAACCAATGGTTCACCGAGATGCTTTCTCCCACACGTACTTTACCATCCACAAAGCGGAAATTAGAAGCTAAACGCGAATTAAAGCGTTCGTAGTCTGTATTACGGCAAAGACCATCTTGATTCATATAGTTTAAGGTAAGAGCCACATTACCATCCTTAAATCCTTTAGAGAGGGAAAGATTATAATTCTGCATCAAAGCTGTACCAAATATCTCCTTTGCCCAATCAGTATTGCCCGACTTTATCTTCACTCCATTCTGGTCGAAATAATATTCTTGCAGTTGGGCTTTCTCTCCATTTCCATAGACAACACTGTTTGGATAGGTTCCAAAAGTATTTTTATAGGCTTGCCAATAAACATCACCCCATTGGTAAGCGTCAAGCATATCAATACCACCGGCAAAAGTCTGGGCAGTGAGCGACATATCAAAACTTACCTTTACATCACCTTCCTTAGCACGTTTTGTGGTAATGATAATGACCCCGTTGGCAGCCTGAGCACCATAAATCGCAGCAGATGCTGCATCTTTCAACACCTGAATGGATTCGACATCATTGGAAGAGATGATAGAAGCTACATTGTCATGTGTCTGAACACCATCTATCACATAAAGAGGGGAAGAATTGTTAATGGTAGTAATACCACGTAATTTAGTATCCGTGTTTCCACCGCCGGGTTTACCATCAGTTGTCACGTTCATACCGGCTACACGCCCCTGCAAACCTGACATCACATTACCGGTAGGTATATCCGCTACCTCTTTCATCTTCACTACGGCTACCGAACCTGTCAGACTGGCTTTCTTTTCAGCCATATAACCTGTCAAACCACCTCATCAATCATCTTAGCATCTTCTTCCATCACTATCTTCAAGGAAGGTTTAGCGGCAATAATCACTTCCTTATATCCTATATAAGAAATAGCCAATGATGCATTTGCCGGTACACTAAGAGTAAAGTTTCCATCTAAATCGGTAATAGTTCCAGTTGATTTAGAATCATTTTGCACTACGGAAGCACCAATAATCGGTTGCCCATCAGTCTTTGAAGTAACGTTTCCCTTCACCGTTATGTTTTGTCCCCAAAGGACTGACATGAAAGTAAACAGGAAACAAACGCTGCAAAGAAGTTTTTTGTTCTTCATAATACTAAGCATTAGTTTGATGTTATTAAATTAAAAGTACGAATTTTATCTTTATCGATGATGCAAATTACGGTTGATTTATATCAATCGACTGAAAGAAATGTTTCAAAGGCTGTAACATTTGTTGCATAGAACGCTATTTTATAGGGTTTTATACATTATTTTTCTCATCACAAGAATTATGAAGAAGATATTCTCTAGTCAGTGCGGAAAATATTACCTTTGCGTAGTAATAGAAGCTTTTAAAAAGTAGTTATTATTAAAACGATTAATAAAAAAAGTCAGTTACCGATTGTAACCAACTGAAAATTGAACGATATGAAAACAATCTCCAACGAACAACTTTCCATTCAAGTATCTCCTCATGGAGCTGAACTTTGCAGTATCTTTGCCAATGGAAAAGAATATCTGTGGCAAGCGGATCCTGCTTTTTGGAAACGTCACTCTCCTGTCCTATTCCCTATTGTCGGAAGTGTATGGGAAAATGAATATCGCAATGAAGGGATTCCTTATACGCTTACCCAACATGGATTTGCCCGCGACATGGAATTTACGCTTGTTTCTGAAAAAAAAGATGAAATACATTACCGCCTTATCAGTAATGGAGAGACTTTGCAGAAATATCCGTTTCCATTCTGTCTGGAAATAGGTTATCGCATTCAAGGAAAGCAGATTGAGGTGATATGGAAAGTAAAGAATACCGGCGACAAAGAAATGCATTTTCAGATTGGAGCACATCCTGCTTTCTACTGGCCGGAGTTTGATGCGAACAGTTTAGAAAGAGGGTTCTTCGGATTCGACAGGAAAGACGATTTGAAGTATATTCTTATTTCTGAAAAGGGATGCGCTGATCCTTCTGTTGAGTATTCCTTAGAGTTGACAGACGGATTATTACCATTGGATACTCATACGTTTGACAAAGATGCTTTGATCTTGGAAAATGAACAGGTTCGCAAAGTTACCATCTATAATAAGGAGAAACGGGCTTATTTAAGTTTACACTTTAATGCTCCGGTAGTCGGCCTTTGGTCGCCACCTGCAAAGAATGCTCCTTTTGTCTGCATCGAGCCTTGGTATGGACGTTGCGACCGCGCACATTATACTGGTGAATATAAAGATAAAGACTGGATGCAACACTTGCAACCAAGTGAGATATTCCAAGGAGGATACACGATTGAAATTAATGAGTAATCAACAAAAGTAGCTGCCAGATTTCACATCTGACAGCTACCAACACCTAATTCTAATCTACAAAAACCTAACTTATAAACCTAACCGATACACATTGAATGAATTGACATTAAACGTACCTCCCTTGCTATAAAAACACATACGGTTGTATGGTTCCGACGGAAAAATGAGATTGGTCATTGCTATCTTTCCTCCGTTCAGGAATATTTCTACAGAACATTTATCAACAAAAACATCCAAAGCATATTTATTTTCTTTCTTTATCGGTGCCCAGGTAGCTAATGCGAAATCATCAATATAATTGATAGAAGTCGTCTTTCTGCGGTCATGTGCTTCTATTTCATGAGGTACGCTGTTCTTTCCGAAATCTACGATACCGCTTTTCGTCCGATCCATTACCAGTTTCTTTTCCGGAAGATTGAAATAAATATCCACCTTTTCACCTTTATCATTAAAGAGACTGAATCCCATTATTTCCGCCCCTCCAGCAGTAATATCCAATGCCAGTTCATAAGCACCTCCATTATCTGCCAATAAAGAATTGATATGATAATCATTAGCAACTGTAAATGTAGGAATCTCTTTACTTTCTTTTCGCAAAGCTTTTATCTCCGCCACCGGAGCTGCCGAAAGATAGACTTCGCTATTTTGTGTGTAAAGGCTTAACTCACGTGGTAAAGCATTGGCACTGCGGAATTGCTTCGTCGGGACAATATTACAATATTGCCAGTTACTCATCCAAGGCACAGCAATCACACGATCACCAGTATTCGAGAAACAAACGGTGGCATAGTGATCTTTGCCCCAATCCAACCATTTCGTGACATTTGGCTGATTGTCACAAATAAACTTCGTTCCATCTGTCTCTTATACACATCTGACGCTGCC
>DXOJ01000075.1:14645-28501 GCA_019412865.1 Bacteroides sp.
AATAAACTTCGTTCCATCGAAATCTCCTGTGAAGTACTGGGTAGCACTCCCCCCGAAGTAACATCCCGGATTTACATTTACTATCAACGCCCATTTCTTACGGTTCGTATCCCCATCTACCGAAAGTTCTACCATGTCCGGACATTCAAACTGACAAGGCTGCACTCCGTATCCTTCTCCGAAGCTACTCATATAGTTCCAGTCCTTCAGATTCTTAGAATCATAGAAACGCATTTCTTTATCGGCAGAAACAATCATAACCCATTTATCTTCCGGTTCATACCGGAAAACTTTCGGATCACGGAAGTCTTTCAAACCGTCAGAAGAACGCAGAATGGGGTTCTTCTCATATTTAGTAAATGTCCGCCCGTTATCCTTGCTAAAAGCAAGACATTGTATCTGCCCGTTTTTGTCACTGGCAGAAGTATAAAAAGCCAGAATACTCCCTGCTCCGTAACCGGCTACATTCTCCTGATCGACAATCGAGCTACCCGAAAAGATATGTCCCAATGTGTCACGGGCAATAGCTGGTTCCAGATGTTCCCAATGCATCAGGTCTTTGCTGACAGAATGTCCCCAATGCATATTTCCCCATTTGGAACCATAAGGGTTATATTGAAAATACAAATGATATTCTCCATCTTTATACACCAACCCGTTAGCATCATTCATCCAGCCATAAAGGGGAGTATGATGATAAACAGGACGAAACTTTTCTGTATTGGTAGTATCAAATGTATCAGATAATTTGATTTCTTTCCAGCAAAGTGCGTCTTTTGATTTATTACGGACACGTACGGTTACATTCCTCGTTCCGCCAGGCAAAGCAAAGGGAACAAAATAATCCACTTGATTCTGTGCCAAACGAATATCCATATCGGTATCGGCAGCTTCTCCTGTATGGAGGAGAACCTGACTTTCCGGTGCTTCCTCTTCTATAGGAAGCAATATATAATTAGTCGGATTGGTGATATGGATGACAGTCAAGCTATCACCTTGCTGTTCCAAGGTCAATTTGCTTTTAGTCGTATGGCAATAAGTCAGTCCATAAGAGACTGTTAATGCAAGTGCTACACCTTTACATAGTTTCATCCAGGGGGTTGTTTTCATGGCAACAAAGTATTCCTAGTTTATACAATCTTTAATCTAAAAATAGACGAAGGCAAAGATAGGGGATATCTTCACCTTCGGCTATAAACTTTGTTTCAAGAGGTATCAATTTTGATACATCTATCTATTCATGTTCTACCTCAATACAGACAATCGGACTTGTACTGACAGACAAATACTTGTTTTCCCGAATTATCATTAAATACTTCTTCTTCAAATCCTCCATACTTATGTATAATATGAAAACCACTCCATTCCAAATATGAATCTAATTCTTGAGGAAAAAACATTCTCATATCCAAGTTCTGAATAGAATTGAATTCACCATTGATAAAATAATGCCATTCTATACGATTTATCTGAGTTTTACTTTCATATCGCATGGTCTGCTTTATCAATACTTCTCTACCATCGTCAGTGGTATATGCAGCTATTTCCTTCGGTTCTTTTTCGCCTTCAACTATATATTGAATATTCGGATTAAAGCAATCTAACAGAAATAAACCTCCTTCTTTGAGATGATTTTTAACGACATTAAATGCCCTAAACAAATCTTCATTCTTATATAAATGATGGATTGAATTAAATGGAATAAAGACAAGATCGTATTTGTCCTGCAAATTTAAAGTTCTAATATCTGCCTCAATAAACCTTATTTCTAATCCTGCTTCAAAAGCCTTGATCTTCGCTTGGTCGAGCATTGAAGACGTATAATCAACGCCACTAATATTATATCCATCCTTTGCAATTGGAAGAGTAAGCCTGCCTGTTCCACAGCAAAGTTCAAGTATTCGGGCATCCTTACTTTTGGGTAGCCACCGCTTATAAAAATGCAAATCAGCCAGATCGGTATTCATCCCATCATAAATATTTGCATCATAAATTAAATCGCCAACTTGATAATTACTATTCATTCATGTCCTCCAATCTCTTTTTATTATCACTCTACTCGAAACCAATATCCTTTGCATCCGGCCTCAAATGACCAGTAACTCCTCAATCAGCCCTAAAAGTTACTGGTCGTTCGCAAATTTAGCAAATATCTGTAAGCCAACTATGATTATCTTTTAAAACCTTCATTTTAATGATCTTCAATTCTAATAGAAGCCTGATATGGAATATTGTTGATATAGTCTACCGAAATTCAAACCAATCAATATTCATCGGACTAAGTATGTGAATCTTCATTGTATGTGTACCGGCTGATAATTGCAGGTTCGATACTGTAAAATCATTGTAAGTAGTCCAATTTCCCGTAGTTGTGGCCACAGGATTCAACTGTGCTCCTCCATCAAAAGAAAGGGCAAACTTTCCATCCTTCTCCGCTGCTGCACGAACCTTGACTGTAGAAACCTTCTCCTGAACATTAAATGTATATTGAATCCAATCGCCACCGGAAGTATTACTTATATGAACAATATTATTACTTGCACTAATCGCTACTCCCTGATCGCTCCGGTAAGACTTAAAGTTGCCGGATGAAGCATTCTTAAAGCTATATTGTCCGTCATCAAAATCTTCCGCCTGAATGATACCGGGCACTTGACTGTGTCCTGCCCCAAACTTAATCCAATCGATATCAATATCCCCACTCTTTATACGAAAGTCAATATATTGTTCGCCTGTTTCCAACTCTATTGGATACACTAAAGTCTCATTCCATACTCCGGCAGAACCGCTTAATACTATTTCACCAGTCTTATAAACTCCATTCACAGCAATACGGAATTTACCCCCCGAACGCTTCTGAAACATTCTGCAAGTAATACCATAACGTCCAGCCTCTTTGACGTTGATTGAATAACGCACCCACTCTCCCGATTTCATATCTTTAAGATAAGTGATTCCGTTTTGCGTTTCCTGTTGCATTCCTCCCTCCAACGGATTTTTATGGTATCCATAATGTTCACCGCCTGTATTGTAGTTTTCAGCCTGTATTACTACAGATGGCGTCATCCTCACTTCTACAGCCCGACCACTACGGGGACTCCCCCAGTTTTGTACCATCTTCAATTTATTATTCTGATCATACTCGATCGGATCGACACAAACCGAACGCAAAGCTCCTTTTCCCGAATAATTAGCCGTATGATAAAAAGAATACCACCGACCTTTATACTCTACAATAGAGCCATGAGCCGTTTCTTCACCATGAGGATACATATATGCGCCGCATGGAGTGAATGGTCCCAAAGGATTGTTCGACATAGAATACTGCATCCGGTTACCTCCCTGACTACCCGCATGATTATCCGAATGGCTCAAATAATAGTTGCCTTTGTACTTATGTACCCAAGGTGCCTCATGAAAATCAGTAAAACCACTCAAAGGACTCATTACTCCATCCAGTTTAGTCCAGTCATCCTTGCGCAATTTAGCACCCCAACAGCCTTTGCCGGCACCGCTGGTATAAATATAAGGTTGTCCGTCATCGTCTACAAATACACAAGGGTCAATCGTAGAAGGAATACCGTCAATCACTCCTTTCACCCTGAACTTTGCCGCAGGCTCCTTACTGGTTGCTACAAAGATGCGCCACGTATTAGCGTCAATCTTATGAGGGAAATAAAAATAATATAACTGTTCTTCTTTATTATAAGCACAATCAGGAGCCCACATAAAGCCATCGATTCCCATACCCACATGTGCTTTTACTGTGGCCGAATTCATGATCTCCCCATGATCCGTCCAGTTTTTCATATCCGTAGTGGAAAAAACATGGTATCTGTCCATGCGGTCACATCCTTGTGTCGGTTCCATATCATGTGAAGCATAAACATAAAGACGACCGTCTGCCCATACATGTGCTGAAGGATCGGCTGTATAAAGCGTTCCCGTAAATGAATTCTGATACATCTGCGAAGAGAAATCAACAAACAACGGATTATGCTCATAATAACCGTATCTTGGATACTCAAATTGAGAACCGTCTACTTTATCCCCGGTATATTCTCCGGTACGCGTAAACACAAACTTATCCAGATTCATACTCCCCGTAGTGCACCATTTCAATACATGCCTGCCCTCACTTAGTTGTACATTGGTTACCTTCACCGAATGTGAGTAGACACTCCATTCATCCTCCGGCGATTCTACGATCTGACCGGCAGACTTTCCGTCCACCTCAAAATAAAAGCTGGTCTTTCCCCCACCCGACACACAATAAGTATCAATGGAATAGGCTCCTGCCTGATTGATCTGTAGTGTATAACAAAGCCAATCACCATTATTGACATTACCTATATTTATAACTTCTCCGCTTTTACTGATAGCCACTCCTTTCTCTGTACGGTAATCCTTATAATTTCCTGCCATACTGTTTTTAAAAGAGAAAGAAATATCCTGTCCACCATCATCAAAATCTTCTGCTTCTATCACTGAAGACACTCCCGATATCACAGACAAACTATTTCCTTCCGAATCTTTTTTAAACGGGATTCCCCGATAATTGGTCAGATATTCCTCGCAACTGATCCCATTGTCATAGCGGTCATCAACATACTCATATTCATCGCCGCCATCGTCCCCCTGTCCCGGATCATCATTGATTGACGCACGTTCCTCCTTACAAGAATTTAAAGCAATCATTCCTCCCAAAAATAGTGGAAGAAAATACCTCAAAGCAAATAACAAATTGTGTCCCATAGTTTTTCTTTTTAATTAAATTGAACTCGTTAGATTTGTGAATGTAAAGATAGCATGAGGCGCTTACCTCCGTTATTAAAACCGGATTAACCAAGAATTAAAAAACAATTAAATCACTTAACAAGCAATTTTTCTTATCAATCACCCCAAAAAACAGTAAACCGGGCACCGAATAAAATCATTTTCTCCATCAGTTTTTTTAGTTCCGCAAAGATGCTTGCCAAGGAACATTTTACCCTTTATTTAGAAGAAAAACAGATGTTTTATACAATTAATCACTTTTTAATCCCAGATTAAGCCCTTTCATTCCTCCTTTTTAATGCTTTTCCCTTTACTTTGCCGCTAACTAATAATATCCGAAAAACTATTAATATACAAATATGAAGAAGAATCTAATCCTATTGTGCAGTTTGCTGACAGGTTTTACCTTACAGCCCATACAGACAAATGCACAAACAGTGACTAACGATCAAAAGTTATTTTATCCCTATTCTTTTGCTCCCAGTGAAGGCTTGGTCAATAAAACCGAGAAAGAGCATCGTCAAGAGATTTGCCTGAATGGTTATTGGGATTTTCAACCCGTCTCTTTACCGAAAGAGTACAAACAAGGAAAAGGAGTAGCTCCCCAACTGTCCCTTCCGAAAGATGGCAACGGTTGGAGCAAGACACGTATAAAAATACCTTCTCCGTGGAATATCAATTCTTTCGGCTATCGCGATCTGGAAGGTCCCGACCATCGCAACTATCCTTCTTATCCTAAAGAGTGGGAACAAGTAAAAATGGCATGGATGAAAAAGAACATTACGATTCCCGCCAACTGGACAGGTCAGCAAATCAAACTTTACTTTGAAGCAGTGGCCGGATATTCCGAAATCTATATCAATCAAGAAAAAGTAGGTGAAAATTTCGATTTGTTTCTGCCGTTTAGCTTCGACATCACGGACAAAGTGACTCCCGGTGAAACAGTAGAAATTCTGGTAGGCGTACGTAGCCAGTCCTTATTCGAAGATAATTCGACTATCGGTCGCCGCATTGTGCCGGGAGGTTCTATGTGGGGATATCATATCAACGGTATCTGGCAGGATGTATATTTGCTGGCCTTACCCAAAGTTCATATAGAAGATGTATATATAAAACCATTGGTTGCCAAAAACACATTGGAAATAGAGGTGACCCTACAAAATAAAACCGACCGGAAAGCTGATATACAACTGCAAGGTAATGTCAGAGAATGGATAAATTGTGCCGGAACAGACATAAACTCTGCTCCCGTTCCTGCATGGACACTGGGTACGGAAGCATTACAGGTAGCACCGTTCAAAGTTACAGTTGCGCCTAATGCATCACAAAAAGTAACCTTACAAGTCCCTGTCAATGAAAACATACTGGAATACTGGACTCCCGAACAACCGAATCTGTATGCCCTGTTACTTTCCATAAAAGATAAAAAGCAAACCATCGATACAAAATACGAACGTTTCGGCTGGCGTGAATGGACATTGCAAGGAACCACACAATATCTGAACGGTAAACCTTATGCTTTACATGGAGACTCCTGGCATTTCATGGGTATTCCACAAATGACACGTCGCTACGCATGGGCTTGGTTCACTGCCATTAAAGGTATGAACGGAAATGCAGTCCGCCCGCATGCACAGGTTTATCCCCGCTTTTATATAGATATGGCAGATGAAATGGGTATCTGCGTATTGAATGAAACGGCCAACTGGGCCAGTGATGGCGGACCGAAACTGGACTCCGATCTCTTTTGGGAAGCATCGAAAGCACATTTGAAACGTTTTGTCCTGCGCGACAGAAATCATGCATCTGTTTTCGGCTGGAGTGTCAGTAATGAAAACAAGCCTGTTATCCTTCATGTATATAATCGTCCCGAACTGATGCCTGTTCAAAAGAAAGCATGGGAAGAATGGCGCGACATTGTACATCAGTACGACCCTACCCGCCCATGGATTTCAGCAGACGGTGAAGACGACGGTGATGGCATATTACCTGTAACCGTAGGACACTACGGAGACATCAACTCCATGAAGCGCTGGACCGAAATCGGAAAACCTTGGGGAATCGGTGAACACAGTATGGCATATTATGGCACACCGGAACAGGTTTCCAAATACAACGGGGAACGTGCCTATGAATCACAAGAAGGGCGTATGGAAGGACTAGCCAACGAATGTTACAACCTGATAGCTAACCAACGCCGGATGGGTGCTTCATACAGCACTGTTTTCAACATGGCATGGTATGCACTGAAACCACTCCCACTCGGCAAAAAAGATAAAAGTAAAGCACCCAGTGTCAGCGAAGACGGCGTATTCTTCAGCGAATACAAAGAAGGTGTTCCGGGCGTCCAACCGGAACGCGTAGGACCTTATTGCACGACGTTCAATCCGGGTTATGACCCGACTTTACCACTCTATCAGGAATGGCCGATGTACAGTGCCTTACGTGCAGCCAACGCTCCGGGCGAACCGGCATGGTCTCCTTATGCAACAATCGACAAAGAGCAGTATCAGGCTCACAAAGCTACCAATACGGCTAAGAACTATAAAGAAGTAGTATTTATCGGTAATCCGGACAGCAAAGTAAAACAATTGATGGATGCGCAGGGAGTAATCTTCGCTTCCAAAACAACCATCCCTTCCTCACTGCTTTACATCGTGGATGGCAGCGAGGCTTTAAACGCCGCTACTCAAAAAGAAATTCAGAAACAACTAGCCAAAGGCGCAGACTTATGGATATGGGGAATAACACCGGAAACCGTAGAGAAATACAATGAAATCCTACCTCTTCCCGTTGCACTAGATCCGCTGAAACGTTCTTCTTTCCTGCCTGTACAGAAAGCATGGATGCATGGACTCAACAATTCCGACTTCTATTTCTGTGAACTTCAAAAAGCGGATGCCTCCAATTATTCGTTAAAAGGCGCATTTGTAGAAGAAGGTGAAGTTTTATTGAATGCCTGCAAGACCGACTGGCGCAAATGGAACAAACGTCCGGAAGAGATCAAAACAGCCGGTACAATCCGCAGTGAATACGAATGTACGTCTGCCACTCCGGTATTTGTTAAATATCAGCATGGCTCTTCCACTGTCTATTTGAATACATTGACAGAATTCGCCAATTCAGAAAAGGGATACAACACGTTGAGCATTATCCTGAAAAACGCAGGTATAAACTATCAGAAGCCGGAAATCAACATCAATGAAGTTTTCTTCCTGCGTGACGAGCAAATGAACTTCCCGGTAGCAACCAAAGAAAAGTTTGTGAAAAAGAATAATGGTTGGGCATTGGAATTCTACGTATTTAGCCCACGTCCTTTGGACGACTTATTGATAGAACCCAATATGCCGAAACTCTCCTTGATGTTAAAAGCCAAAACCCGCGAGTTGTCCATCAATGACAAACCTTATGCAAGTCTGTCGCACGATGGACGTAACGAGGTTATCTATAAAGAGCTCCCTCTGTTGCAAGGCTGGAACAAACTGGTTATCACCATAGGAGACGGAGACCGGAATGACTTTAGCGGCTTCTTTCAATGTGACAACAAAAAGGATTTTCTCCCAACGTTGAAAGCTGCCTTTACCAATCCGGAAGCCAAATAAATGAATAATAAAAACGATTAAATATAAAAACTACCATGAAAATCTTACATTTCTGCGTTGCTATAACAATGGCTGCAATGTTAAGCGGATGCAATGGAGGGCAATCACAGACCGCCAACCGGACACCGGTCGATTATGTCAATCCATACATAGGGAATATCAGCCATCTGCTGGTTCCCACGTTTCCTACCATTCAATTGCCAAACAGTATGCTTCGTGTCTATCCGGAACGTGCTGATTATACCACCGAATTGCTAAACGGACTGCCATTGATTGTCACCAATCACCGGGAACGTTCCGCGTTCAACCTTAGTCCCTATCAGGGGAAAGAACTGCGGCCGATCATTACCTACAACTACGATAATGAGCACCTCACGCCTTACTCGTATGAAGTGGACCTGAACGACAACAGCATGAAGGCAGAATATGCCCTCTCCCACCAGTCGGCTCTTTACCGGATCACATTTGAAGCGGACAAACCTGCCTATATCATTGTAAACTCCCGCAATGGTTCGATCCATGTAGGAGAGAATTTCATCAGCGGACACCAGCAGTTAAGTGCCAACACCAATGTGTATGTATATATTGAACCACAAGAAAAACCGGTAAGCACCGGCATCCTGAAAGATGGAGTCATCGAAGCCAGCAAAGACAACGCAGAAGGTATCAACGCTTGTGCGGCATGGCGTTTTGCCGATGGCACAACAACAGTCAGCCTTCGTTACGGCATTTCTTTCATCAGTGAAGAACAAGCGGAGAAGAATATGCGCAATGAGTTGAAAGACTATAACATCAAAAATCTGGCAAAAGCAGGACGCCAAATCTGGAACGAAGCCTTGGGACGTATCAAAGTAGAAGGAGGAACCGAAGATGACAAGACCGTATTATACTCCTCCTTCTACCGTACTTTCGAACGCCCGATTTGTATGAGTGAAGCCGGTGGTCGTTACTTCAGTGCTTTTGACGGCGAAGTACACGACGACAACGGCACACCTTTCTACAACGACGACTGGATTTGGGACACCTACCGTGCTGCACACCCGCTGCGCACACTGATCGACCAGAAAAAAGAAGAAGACATCATTGCTTCCTTCCTGCTGATGGCGGAACAGATGGGAACAATGTGGATGCCTACCTTCCCCGAAGTGACAGGTGACTCACGCCGTATGAATTCCAATCATGCCGTTGCTACCATAGCCGACGCTCTCGCTAAAGGATTGAATATAGACGCGGCCAAAGCCTACGAAGCCTGCCGGAAAGGAATTGAAGAGAAAACGCTCGCTCCCTGGTCGGGAGCAGCAGCCGGCTGGCTGGACAATTTCTACCGGGAAAATGGATATATCCCTGCTCTTCGCCCGGATGAAAAGGAAACCGACCCGAACGTGCATCCTTTCGAGAAGCGCCAACCTGTTGCCGTTACACTGGGAACGAGCTACGACCAATGGTGCCTTTCCCGCATCGCCGAAATATTGGGCAAGAAAGACGAAGCCGCCCATTACCTGCAATGTTCTTACAACTACCGGAATCTCTTCAACAAAGAAACAGGCTTTTTCCACCCGAAAGATAAGGAAGGCAACTGGATAACACCATTCGACTACCGTTACGCAGGTGGCATGGGTGCCCGCGAATATTATGGAGAAAACAACGGCTGGGTGTATCGCTGGGATGTGCCTCACAATGTAGCCGACCTGATTAACCTTATGGGAGGAAAAGAGCAGTTCATCGCCAATCTCGACCGTACCTTCAGTGAACCGCTGGGACGTAGTAAATATGAATTCTATGCACAACTACCCGACCACACAGGTAACGTAGGACAGTTTTCCATGGCAAACGAACCCTCCTTGCATGTACCTTATCTCTACAACTATGCAGGCCAGCCTTGGAAAACGCAGAAACGCATCCGTCAAATGCTGAAAACATGGTTCCGCAACGACCTCATGGGTATGCCGGGAGATGAAGACGGCGGAGGTATGACCTCATTTGTAGTCTTCTCCTCACTGGGCTTTTATCCTGTCACTCCGGGAGCACCAATCTACAATATCGGAAGTCCACTTTTCACCCATGCAGAGATAACACTCAGCAACGGTTCCGTATTTGAAATCGAGGCTCCGAATGTTTCTGAAGAAAATAAATACATCCAATCGGCTACGCTGAACGGTCAAAAATGGGAGAAACCCTGGTTCCACCATGACGACTTGAAAAATGGAGGCAAATTAGTACTGACAATGGGCAACAAACCGAATAAGACATGGGGCAGCGGAGCAAATGCCGCTCCTCCTTCTGCAGACGATAAATAGGCTCTATCCGGTTGATATGAAGATGTCGCAAAATAGAATTTTCATTTTCTACATTCTATTTTGGGACATCTTCATGTTTCATTAAACGTATGATACGTAATAGCAAACAATTGTTTCAAAGCATTGCCTTATAAATAAACTCCGTTTTTTGGGTATATCATACAGTTTTTTGTATTTTTGCACTATAAATAAAGTACTATGAGATATCAACTACAAATCTTGCTCTCCGTCCTGCTTTGCATGGTAGGCAAAGTGGACGCATCTTCTTTGTATGATTATGGACTTTCTCTTAAATCCCATTCAGTACCGGGCATAGAGAGGACAACCTTGTACTTGGACGATAACCAACCTTTCTCTATAAAAAACGATTTTATCATTTCATTTCAAATGTATGTACGCGCCAATGAGCATGACTTTGGAACCATTCTCCATCTGCATACAAACACCAACCAATTTATTCGTTTCTCATTTGTGGCAGGTGAAGAAAGACATTTTCCGGCATTGGTACTCAATGAGGGCATCATCAACATAAACAGTCCCATCGAACGGGAAAAATGGCTGGATGTCTCGTTGCACCTGCGTTTGAAAGATAATGTAATTGAAATAGATTACGACAATAAAAAAATATCAGCGATGGCTCCCTTGCAAGGAGTGAAAAGCGTAACGGCTTTGTTCGGACAGATGAAAGAATATCTTTCGGACGTAGCTCCCATCGACCTTCGCAATGTAACCATCACACAAGATGGAAAACAGATACGTGAATGGAAACTGTGGAAGCACAATGATACCGTTTGTTATGATGAAATAGAAGGAGCTGTGGCACGTGCCATCCATCCGATATGGCTGATAGACAATCATATTGAATGGAAACTTGTTCATCAGGCTAAAATCCCGGGAAAACTGGACGTAGCTTTCAACGCTCGCGAAGCCTTATTCTATTTAGTCAGATCCCAATCAATCGATGTATTGGACGAAAACGGAACTTTGCAGAAGGAAATTGCAATACGTGGAGGCTATCCGGCGGTAGAATTCCCCAATCATCTCTTATACGATACTTTAAGCAATAAATTAGTGTCTTATTATCCCAAGAAAGGCATCACGTCCCGTTTTTCATTTGATACTGAAAGATGGAGTAATGAGATACGTAACACGGAAGAAGCCAGCAACTACAATCATGCCAGAACATTCAATCCGGCAGACTCTTCCTTCTATTTCTTCGGTGGTTATGGTTTCTACCAATATCGCAACGATCTCTACCGGATGAAGTACAGCACTAACCAAATAGAACAAGTAGAATACGAACGTCCCCTTTACCCCCGCTATTCAGCTGCAATGGCCATAGTGGGTGATGAACTATACATCTTTGGTGGTAGAGGAAATAAGTATGGCAAGCAGGAATTGAGCAGCCATTACTATTGGGGATTATGCGCCATCAATCTGAAAAACAAGCAATCACGCATAGTCTGGCAAAAGAACCAACCCCAGGAAGAAGGTACTATCATGGCCTCTACCATGTATTTCGAACCCTCGGATAGTTCTTTCTATGCTGTTTCGACAAATAAAGGGGGTGTATTATGGAAGATTTCAATGAAAGATTCTGTCTACTCGGAAGTATCCAAACCCATCTATAATGAATCAACTTATCAGGATAGTGATTTCAGCCTCTATACTTCCCCGTCTCATGGAAAATTATTCTTGGTATTAGATAAAATACTAAGCAACCATACACATGAGCTGGCAATCTACTCCATCAATATGCCCCTCGTAAACGAGGTGGAGATCCGCCAGTCAACCGCCGGAGAGAGCATCAACAACCGATGGTACCTCTATACCATTGGAATCTTACTATTACTCGTCTTAGCCGGTTTTGTACTCTATCGTTTCAAATATAACAGCAAAAATAAAAAGGCACCTGCCACGAAGAAAGGAACAGAGAAAAATGTTGCCACCACCGGCAAAGCCCAAGGCCTATCTGACGTAACAGAATCTAAAACCATACCGAAAAAAGAATGGATGCAAGAGAGTGAAACAATATTCACAGAAACAGTCAACTATTACGACCGCAGTCGTGCATCTATTTCTTTGTTGGGCTGTTTCAATGTACGCGATAAAGATGGAAACGATATCACTTCCAACTTTACTCCCCGTTTGAAGCACCTGCTCATTCTATTGATACTTTATACAGAGAAAAATGCGCAAGGTATTCTGGCTTCCAAAACAACGGAAATACTATGGCCGGACAAGGAAGAAACAGCCGCTCGTAACAACCGTAACGTAAACCTGCGCAAGCTACGAGTACTCTTGGAAAGCATCGGAGATATGGAAGTAATGATAGAAAACAATTTCCTGCGTATAAAATGGGGAACGGGTGTTTTCTGTGATTATCACACCCTGATTACCTGCACCAAACAATTCGAGCAGGAGAAAAGTGAAGAACTGTTGAACCGAATCCTGGAAATACTGCTATACGGACCTTTACTCCCCAACACGATTCTTGATTGGCTGGACGACTTTAAGGACGACTATTCCAGTTATTCTATCGACTTATTAAAGAACCTGCTGGAGATTGAAATCAGCCGAAATCATCAAGATATGATTATCCGTCTTGCCGATATCATGTTCCTGCATGACCCGCTCAACGAAGAAGCACTTGCAGCCAAATGTGCCGTATTATCCGCACAAGGGAAAAAAGGCATTGCCCGAAACCTGTACGACCGTTTTTGCAAAGAATATCACGATTCCATGGGTGAAAACTATAAAACCCCATTTGCAGATTTATAATCCGGTCATTATCTTTCAGATTATTTCTCTATCAATATAGCTCTCCCCTTCCCCTGCAACACCGATACATATCAAGATGAAGGAAAGGGGAGAGTTTTTTATTCTTCCTCCACTACAAACATTGAATAATTCCCATTGACATTGCTTTAATTCATCACATAACTTTTATTTAATACTGGGAAAATGCATTTATTTGTGAAGGATTATAAGAAAAAAAAGACTTAATTCACATTTAATTGTTTTTTAATCCCCAATTAATCGCAAACACTCCCCTTTTTTTATTGATTGATAGTTCTTTTGCTGAAAATTAATCTTAAAAATATAACATTATTATGAAAGAAGAAAAGACACCTTAATCTGATTCGAATGACGAACCTTACAATAAATTCAGGCTCTCTCA
>DXOJ01000750.1 GCA_019412865.1 Bacteroides sp.
GTATATAATCAGTTAATCTTTTCATTATTATCAAAACACGCTACGATTCATCCGCTTGAGAACCTACAGGGTCTATTGCCTCCGTGGCCTTTATTTTCTTTGCGAACATTCTCTTTTCGAGTAGTTCTGCAAATTCCTGTTCCTTGACAGGCATCACCGAAACAAACTTCCCTTTTCCGTATTCTATCAGGGTATAATCCGTCACCGAGAAGCGGCCGAATTTCATGGAATGGTATTTCCTGACTGCAGTAATTTCGGAAAGCGGGATGATCTTCTTGCGAATAAAACGACCACGTGAGACTTCCAGATCACCATTTGTTGTTAATGTATAAGTAGTGTGTATAATTTGTTCGATCACTACAATCAGCATCAACATAAATAGTACTGCCACCAAGATATACTTACACCACAATGCGCCGACGGCATTCACAGTAAGCACCACCAACAGGAAATATTGGTACCAGGCGATGCGGGCATGAAAAATTCGATTCATTTTGTCAGATTTTTGCCTGCAAGGTAGCAATTTTATGAATTAGTGACAACGAAAAGTACAACGAAGTAACTTATTTTGTAGCTTTGCGGTGAGAAATAACAAGATTATGGTAAGAAAATTCGATTTCCTCGTTATCGGTTCCGGAATTGCCGGTATGAGTTTTGCGCTGAAAGTGGCGCACAAAGGTAAAGTTGCTCTTATCTGTAAAAGTGGGCTGGAAGAAGCCAATACGTACTTCGCCCAGGGAGGGGTAGCCTCCGTCACCAACCTTCTGGTGGATAATTTCGACAAGCACATTGAAGATACGATGATTGCAGGCGATTGGATCAGCAACCGTGCCGCAGTAGAAAAGGTAGTGCGCGAAGCTCCCGCACAAATTGAAGAACTGATTAAGTGGGGAGTGGACTTTGACAAAAACGAGAAAGGCGAATTTGACTTGCACCGCGAAGGCGGACACTCGGAGTTCCGTATTCTTCACCATAAAGATAATACGGGAGCGGAAATTCAGGACAGCCTGATTAAAGCCGTACAACGCCATCCGAATATCACGGTCATCGAAAACCAGTTTGCCATTGAAATCCTGACACAGCATCATTTGGGTGTAACCGTAACCCGTCAGACACCGGACATCAAATGTTATGGTGCTTATATCCTCGATCCGAAAACGGGAAAAGTAGATACCTATCTTGCTAAAGTGACGCTAATGGCTACCGGTGGAGTAGGAGCCGTTTATAAAACGACCACTAACCCACTAGTCGCTACCGGAGACGGTATCGCCATGGTTTACCGTGCCAAAGGTACGGTGAAGGATATGGAGTTTGTACAATTCCACCCTACCGCCCTGTATCATCCGGGAGACCGCCCTTCTTTCCTGATAACGGAAGCAATGCGTGGTTACGGAGGTGTACTGCGTACAATGGACGGCAAAGAGTTCATGCAGAAATATGATCCCCGTCTTTCACTCGCTCCCCGTGACATCGTGGCACGCGCTATCGACAACGAGATGAAGAATCGTGGAGACGACCATGTATATCTGGATGTTACCCACAAAGATCCCGAAGAAACAAAGAAACATTTCCCCAATATCTACGAGAAATGTCTTAGCCTGGGCATCGACATCACGAAAGATTATATCCCGGTAGCCCCGGCCGCCCATTATCTCTGCGGAGGTATCCTTGTCGACCTGGACGGACAATCTTCCATCGAACGTCTTTATGCCGTGGGAGAATGTTCCTGCACAGGATTGCATGGAGGCAATCGTCTGGCTTCCAACTCACTGATAGAAGCAGTCGTATATGCCGACGCTGCCGCCAAGCACAGTCTACAAGTGGTCGATCAATATTCTTATAATGAAGATATTCCCGAATGGAACGATGAAGGAACCCGTTCGCCGGAAGAAATGGTGCTCATTACGCAAAGTATGAAGGAAGTGAACCAGATTATGAGTACGTATGTAGGTATTGTCCGCAGCGACCTCCGTCTGAAACGTGCCTGGGACAGACTCGATATTATCTACGAAGAGACTGAAAGCCTGTTCAAACGCAGTGTAGCGTCCAGAGAGATTTGCGAATTGCGTAATATGGTGAATGTGGGCTATCTGATTATGCGTCAGGCAATGGAACGTAAGGAGAGTCGCGGGTTACATTATACGATTGATTATCCGCACGTGAAGAAATAACAAGAAAGAGAGCAATTGCTATTTACAAAGGCAATATATCCTATAAAAACAGAAAATGCCGCTTGCAGTAATTTGTAAGCGGCATTTCTTTATTCTACTTAATCTATTGATTAATAGTTTTCTTTCTTCACCTCGAAATAAGCCTGCGGATGCAAACATGCCGG
>DXOJ01000751.1 GCA_019412865.1 Bacteroides sp.
GCCCAGGGGTAAATAATTCCCATAAAGAAGCAACAGTCCATCCGGGTGCGAAAATGTCATTATAATATCCTTTGCCATTCTTCCCGTAATCCCAACTGGTATGCTGAACAACTTCCGGATAGTAACCCACTTTGGCAATGCCACACATGTGTCCTTCATAAGGCAATAACTGCCGCATAGAGGTTGAAATCACTTCTGCGAAGTTCGAGAAACGGGATTCTTTATATTCGTTCGATAACCAACGAAGTACATCGGCAAATTCAAAAACAAACACATCGATATGATTATTTTCTACCGAGACATTTCCCCAGCCACGTGTTTTCAAACCAATATCACCCAGCATCTGTCCGGGAGCAAAAGGAACATCCCACAAATAATACCACGATAATGCAAAATAAGCGGCTTGCTTCGTCAGATCAGCATAATGCTTATGTTCCTCCCCTTTAGTAACTAATGAAAGATAATAGGTAGCAGTTGCAGCATAAAGTGACGCTTCTTTATCTTCGCAATTCGCATCAAGAGTAGACGAGAAATAATCGGCCTTAGAAATCAGTTCTTTTTCCAAATAATCCGCAGTCCGCTTAGCACTATCCAAGTAACGTTTATCCTTAAAGTATTTATATCCCATGACTAAAGGTAATGTAGCCGAAGGAGTACTTCCTCCGCTTTTATCTACAATCGAGAAGTCATCACGGAACTTTCGTGGAAAACTACCATCAGCATTCTGCAATTGCAGAAACATGTTCAACATGTTTTTCAATCGCTGTTCCCATTCCGGATGCTTACGACCTTTTTCTTTTTCATAAGCCAGGAAATGAAAAATTGCATAAAGTCCTTCCGATTGACGACGGATACTATGAACAGGATCCTCAAAGTTCTTGTCATAATTTACAGATTCCTTGAGAAAGCCTGCTTCCGTGAAACCATTCTTCAAATAACTGTCGAATATTTTGGCACTGTTAGCCTTCAAATCTTCCCGGTTAGATTCCCAACCATATTCCCAGGCATTGAATGCATTCAGAAGAACACGTCCTATAAAACCGACTTCTGCCTGCCCATTACTTGTACACGCATCTGTTCTAAGATGTATACCCGAATTATATGCCAACGGATATTTATCTACAAAACTACTTACAAAGAATTGGCTAAGAGTCTGCTTCATATATTCAATTGAATAGGGAGTATCTACAGGCTTAGGCAAATATGTATCATAACAATATTCCCAAGTATGGCGCACAAAATCAGAGTAATCCTTAGCTTCACCCTCAGTAATTTGCCAAGTCAACAAAACCGTCTCCCCTTTTTTAAGATGCTGATAAGCCGTTACAGCCGGAGCTAATGTCAATTTACGGATATAACTTTTAGGAGCCTCCCGATAAGGAAAACCGAAAGAAAGAGTAGCAACCCCATCCTTATTTTCAAATCCGGTATATCCCAAAGAAGTTTTATCCGAGAGAATAATCTCACCTTCACGATGGGTAGCCAACGTGCTATTTACAAATTTACCCAGTCTGTTGACAGTCATAAAACGTTGTTTCTTCTCACAGAAAATCCCGGTGAGAGGCGCGCTTAACCTGTCTTCACTTACAATCCAACTGTCTGAAGTATGAAATGAAGGGGCTTCCTTGGGCGAACGCAGATTACGCCGATACCAGAACCCCGGCATATAGAATAGGCAATCGTTATGACGGAAATCTGTTGCCACCTGCTGACTGTAATTAAAGTAAATATCTTCCAATGCGGTAATAGACACACTAATACGTAACCCATCATCACTATCTACTATGTTTTGAGACACAGTCAACGGCATCTTTTCCGAATTCTCCAAATAATAAGTGCCGTTATTATTTTGAGACTTCTGAAAAGTCAATGGATAACGCTTCGCGTCATTCCCTGGAACTTTCAAGAAAATAGATGCAGAAATCGATTCCGGCACATTATTAAAAGCTCTAGCAATAGTAGCACATGCTACAAAAGCCATCCCACAAAGTAAATATTTCAAACTCATATAAAACATTAATGTGAATCAGCCCGCCTGATTCTATTTGTACTAAATTGTTAAGGCAAAGTTAAAGAACATCCTCCACATTGAATAAAACAAATTGGGCTATAAATAAAAAAAATTATCCAATTTGGCAAAAATTCCCTCCAAAGCCTCAACTAGAGCTCCATACAGAAACGATTATTTTTCCATAAGGGCAGCAGCACACCATAAATAAGGTCCCTGTCCATGAAAATCACCAGTGCGACGCGGACGGTCATAATAGTACTGTTTGCTATTCTTTTTATTCGTTCCTACACAGACATTGCCCACCTGATTTTTTTCATTGAGATATGGCACTAAAGCCATCCACGCCTTTCGGGTAGCCGGAGCATAAGCTTCTGCATCTAGCCATCCATTTTGAACACCCTTAATGAAGGCAAAAGTGAACATTGCTGAACCAGAAGTTTCAGTCCAACAATCAGACTTGTCAATCAATTGATTCCAAAGTCCTTCCGGATTCTGATACTTTTTAAGGCTCTCCATCATTTTGAGATAGCCTTCCATAATGCGTGCACGATCTCTATGTTTTTTAGGCAGGCACTGAAGCAACTCCGCCATACCGGCAGCCATCCAGCCATTTCCACGCCCCCAATAATAAGGCACATCCGGAGCATGATAGAAAAGACCATTCGGACGTTGTAATTCATCCAAGTACATCACCATCTCCTTAGCAGCACGGTCAATATATTTCTTATCCTTCGTTACTTTATAGGCACGTGTCTGTACAATGGTAATCATATACATATCATCAATCCATAAACGTGTTTGCCAAGAATAACCCTTTTCCGCCCATTCCTTTTCATGCGGTTTCGCATTTCTCGGAAGCTCCCACTGCGAATCGGCATAAGGCAAACCTAAATAACGATATTTCAGATCCTTCGTCACCAAATAGAATTCGAGAGGAAGACTACCGAACATATTCAAATCAACATGATTCATAATAGGTTGTAAAATCTTCTCTTCGGTAAACAAGAAATCAAACTTTTCTTGTAAACGTTGAATAAGCTCCTTGTCTTTCGCTCCATCAGCATATCGCAAGGCGCCACTCCAATAGAAGGTTTCCGGATAGCCAATCCATTTACCAACATGAAGCGCATGTTTTTCTGTTAAAAAGCGATATGCTATTCGTTTGCCTATCTCTTCTGGGGTATATCCTTCAGGAAAGTCCTTCAATAAACTTTTCTGGGCAAACATCAATTGAAAAGGAATCAAAAATAACAAAATCAAGAATTTCTTACTCATAATATTTTTCTTTATCTATTCAACAATATATCTTTCAGTTCAACATTATATCCATCTACCCGCAAAAGCAGTTTATCAACTCCCTCCTTACAATCTACCTGAAAACAAACTTCTTTAGATTCTCCCGGCATCAGATAAAAGTATCCATCATCAAAATAAGCCGGACGAACAGCCGCATCAGTTTTTGCATCCCTTAATGTCAATGCTATTGCAGCGGCCAGGTATTGTCCCGGATTTTTCACAATAAGCCTGCCTTCATAATGATTAGTCTTTTTCGTGAAGTTCTTCACCGAAACATTTACCGAAGAAACTGGCAAATTAGCCAAGACCTTTCCGTCCCATTCCTTCTGATTGAGCCAATAAACATTATCATCCAGCAACTTTCCGTTATTAGTTGTCAACACCAACTTTACCCAGCAGAAATCAGGAAGTCTTTTTATATCATCCAACTGTGTTACAGAAGTCAGCGCATTGGCTGTCACTTGTCCTACCTTATGTTGTAAAGAACGTATTTTTTTGCCTACTTTATCATAAACAGTAACTCCTACCTTCAAATCTCGATATTCTTTCAGTGTAGTATTAATAATATCCACTTTATGTTGACTATTAAGACTCATCTGAATATGAAGAGGACGACATGCTTTTTGCGTGCCATAATAAGCACCAGCTGTTTCCCCATTCGAACTGTAGTTCTGCCAAACCATACTGGGCCATGCAGGATGGCTCATCCACAATAATACCCCGGAAGCATCATTCCACATCTTGCTGTTCCATGCTTCAAAAATGGCCCGATGGCTTTCGTAATTAATCAATTGTGCTTTCTTGCAGAAATCATCCAAGTTATCAGAAGGTCCTAGTTTACGATCCATCCCTTCCTTATAAAGCTCACTAAAAGTCTTACTACCATATCTATGATTATGCCAGTCATGGTAATACCAAACATCACTAATGGGCCATGTATCCTCTTCCGCCATAAACTCACGAACAGTTTCAGCCGTAGGCAGAGAAGGAGTACCCACTTCCGAACGAAATCCTCCAGCTAAAGAACGGTAGTACCAGCCTGCATCAAACTGATAACGCCAAGGTCCGCTTCCTGAACTATTCAATGAACGGGAATTTCGGGGCACGTGTAAAAACCTGTGTTTTCGTTTGTTATTTTTTGCTATAAAA
>DXOJ01000752.1:0-362 GCA_019412865.1 Bacteroides sp.
AATCCTGTATATGCACTTGATGGTAATACAGTCTATTTTTTGAGTGAACGTAATGGAGGTTCTTTTAATGTGTATACTTTCCCATTGAATACTCCACAAGAAGTAAAGGCTGTCACTACTTTTAAGACTCATCCGGTACGTTTCTTGTCTGTCAGCGATAAAGGAACTTTGTGTTATACCTATGACGGTGAGCTTTATACCCAGAAACCCGGTGCCCGTCCGGAAAAAGTAAAAGTAGAACTTGTCCGTGACGATGAAGAGCAGGTTGCTGCACTTAAATTCTCACAGGGAGCCACTTCCGCTTCCGTATCTCCGGATGGCAAACAGGTTGCTTTTATTGTGCGTGGTGACGTTTTTGTAAC
>DXOJ01000752.1:372-6401 GCA_019412865.1 Bacteroides sp.
TTCAACTGACTATGCTACAACCAAGCAAATCACAAATACTCCCGCGAAAGAAGCTTCCGTCTCTTTTGCTCCGGACAACCGGACGCTGGTTTATGCCAGTGAACGCACCGGTAATTGGCAACTTTACACTGCAAAAATAAGCCGTAAGGAAGACCCTAATTTCCCTAATGCCACTCTTATTGAGGAGGAAGTTTTGTTACCGTCCAAAACGGTAGAACGTGCCTATCCGCAATATTCGCCGGATGGTAAAGAACTGGCTTTTATCGAAGACCGCAATCGTTTGATGGTACTCGATTTGAAAACGAAGAAAGTACGTCAGGTGACGGACGGTTCTACATGGTATAACACTGGAGGTGGATTTGACTACGAATGGTCGCCGGATGGCAAATGGTTTACTCTTGAATTTATCGGCAACCGTCACGATCCTTATTCGGATATAGGTATTGTCAGTGCACAGGGAGGAGCGATAACCAATCTGACTAATAGCGGATATATCAGCGGTTCTCCGCGTTGGGTACTCGATGGAAATGCCATTCTTTTCCAGACCGAACGTTATGGTATGCGTGCACATGCTTCTTGGGGGTCTCAACAGGATGTTATGTTGGTATTCCTCAATCAGGATGCTTATGATCGTTACCGTTTGAGCAAGGAAGATTTCGAATTGCTCAAGGAACTTGAAAAGGAACAAAAGAAAGCAAAGGAGAAAGATGATAACAAGAAGAAAGACAGTGATAAAGAGAAGGCGGATGAGGAAAAAGTAGACCAAAAAGATATAGTAGTCGAACTTAACGGCATTGAAGACCGTATCGTACGTCTGACTCCCAACTCTTCTGACTTAGGCAGTGCCATACTATCCAAAGATGGGGAGGATCTCTACTATTTCTCTGCTTTCGAAGATGGATATGACCTTTGGAAAATGAATCTCCGTGAGAAAGAGACAAAACGTCTGCATAAACTCAATACCGGGTGGGCATCGCTGATGCTGGATAAAAAAGGAGATATCTTCTTATTGGGAAGCCGCAATATGCAAAAGATGGATGCCAAGTCGGATGCTTTGAAATCAATCAGTTATCAGGCTGAAATGAAAATGGATTTGGCAGCTGAACGTGAAGCGATGTTTGACCATGTGTACAAACAACATCAGAAACGTTTTTATAATGTCAATATGCACGGGGTAAACTGGGATGCCATGACTAATGCTTATCGCAAGTTCCTGCCTCACATTGATAACAATTATGACTTTGCAGAACTGTTGAGTGAATGGTTGGGCGAGTTGAATGTTTCACATACCGGAGGACGCTATTCTCCCAAAGGTAAAGGTGATGTTACTTCCAATCTGGGACTTCTGTTCGACTGGGATTATCAGGGAAAAGGGATGCAGATTGCCGAAATTATCGAGAAAGGTCCGTTCGACCATTCGCGTACCAAAGTAAAAGCGGGATGTATCATTGAAAAGATTAACGGTGAGGAAATAACTCCCGATCATGACATCACTTGTCTGTTGAATAATAAAGCAGGGAAGAAGACCTTGATTTCAATCTACAATCCGCAAAATAAAGAACGTTGGGAAGAAGTAGTGATGCCGGTTACGAGTGGTCAGCTGAATGGGTTGTTATACAAACGTTGGGTGAAACAGCGGGCGGCAGATGTTGAGAAATGGTCGAAAGGACGTTTGGGATATGTTCATATTCAATCCATGGGAGATGACAGTTTCCGTACCGTTTACTCGGATATTCTGGGAAAATATAACAACTGTGATGGAATTGTGATTGATACCCGGTTCAACGGTGGTGGTCGTTTGCACGAAGATATTGAAATACTGTTCAGCGGTCAGAAATATTTCACTCAAGTAGTCCGCGGACGTGAAGCGTGTGACATGCCAAGCCGTCGTTGGAACAAGCCGTCTATTATGCTGCAATGTGAAGCCAACTATTCGAATGCACATGGAACTCCATGGGTATATAAACATCAAAATATAGGAAAACTTGTCGGTATGCCTGTTCCGGGTACAATGACGAGCGTGTCTTGGGAAACTTTACAAGATCCTTCACTCGTCTTTGGTATTCCTATTGTCGGCTATCGTTTGCCTGATGGCAGTTATTTGGAAAACACCCAGTTGGAACCGGATGTGAAGGTTGCTAATGATCCGGAGACGGTCGTTAAGGGAGAGGATACCCAATTAAAAGTGGCTGTCGATGAACTTCTGAAAGAAATAGATAAGCAGAAGAAGTAAATGCAAGTATAATTATATCTGAAATAAAAAGTCGCTTCTTTGAAAAGATATTGATTCTTTCAAAGAAGCGACCTTTTTATAAGGTGTTTATTTAAAACTGACGCAGGATTTACTTCCAGACTGGTAATAATTTATGGAGGGTCTTTCTCGTCATTATCTTTTGATTCAGGAAACTCACGATATATCCGGTTATGCAGGCTGCAATGAGTGACCCCTCACGTACTCCTTGAATACCTTGTGTCAGTAAGAGGGAGAGAATTACGGCCATTGTAACCAAAGTAATATCAAAATAGACTTTGAACTTTCCGAACTCCTTGTTATAATGGCGGGACGCATATTTCACGAATGCTTCTGCACTCATCATGGCTACTCTCGGTTTTAGTTCGAGAACTACTCCGATAGATTGCACCATGCATCCTGTAAGTAATAAAGCGATTGACATGCCATAATTGGCGGGATGCAGTTCACTTGTCAGCATCATATTAAAATCAATGAATGCCGAAAAGATAAAAGAGAACGGCATTTGAAGAAGAATTTCAATAATATCCTGCTGGGTTCTGTTTTTTCGGATTAACCAGAATTGTCCCAAGATAAGAACCATATTGATGATGAAGGTGCAAGTACCTAATGACAAAGGACTATTCAAGCTTAATACATAATTGATGCTCGATATGGGAGTAGTCCCTAGTGCCGAGCGTATAATCAATACAATGCTTGCCGCTAAAAAATAAAGTCCGATAACAAATACTAAATACCTCTTGAAAACATCTTTCATTTCCATTCCTTTTTGACCTCCTTTATTTATTTTCCTTTCATGTATTGAAAAGGATATGCAAAGGTCCCGTTTTTTACTCTGAAATAGATTATCTAATTCCGTACACTTTTTGTCATATCCGAAACAAATCGTATTTTTACGTCATAAAAAGAAGATGTAAATGGTAAAATCTCGTATATTTGATAATACGCAGCTGTTGAAGGAGCATCCGGAACTTCCTCATTATAAAGAGGAGGTAGTCTGTTTTAGGAGTGAATATAAAGACAGAAGTTATCCGGCAAATGAATGTTATTTCAATCGGGAACTTTATATGATATTCGTTCTTGAAGGTCGTTCGGAGATTCTGCTGAATGGAGAGTTTATTGCGATAGAGCCGAATATGCTGCTTATTCATGGAGCAAATTATCTCACGGAGCATCTTTACTCAAGCCGTGATATTCAGTTTATTACTCTTGCCCTTTCCGAATCCATGCGGACAGACGACTCTTATTTGACACAAATAACGGCTATCTTATTGGCGACAATGAGGCAGAATAAACAATATACGATACAGTTGACAGAGTACGAAGCCCAAATCATCCGTAAGGAACTGGAAGTGTTGATGCGCCTGCTGAATATTGAACATCATTTTCTTTTCCGGCGCATACAGGCAGCGTGCAATGCTTTATTTCTTGATATAGCTGATTTTCTTTCCCGAAAGACAATTATTAAAAAAGAGGTCAGCCGTAAAGACCACGTTTTACAGGAGTTTCATGAATTGGTTACCCGGAATTTCAGGGAAGAACATTTTGTGAGCTTTTATGCGGATAAACTGGCTATCAGTGAGCAGTACCTGGCCCGTATTGTACGCGCCGGAACAGGCAAGACTATCAATAGTATTATAAACGAACTGTTGGTTATGGAAGCGCGTACCTTGTTGAGTTCTACAAAATCTACGGTTGGTGAGATTGCTTCCAAGTTAGGGTTTAGTGATGCGGCAGCTTTTTGTAAGTTCTTCAAAAGGAATGCAGGACAGACTCCATTGAATTATCGAAAAGGATTGTTACTTCATATCGAAATGAAATAGGTTGATGTAATTGTCTTAACCGACAATATACATCAACCTGTTGAATATATAGTGAATGGGTTTGATTTTAACCGATAAGTGCTGTGATATCTTCTACAATCTGCTCATCTGTCAAGTGATTGGCACGGAGAAACTCCTGTAAATCAAAACGATCTACAAATTCCTTTTTAGCTCCATAGTTCAGGACTTTCATGTCTGTAGCACCATAGTAGCGGGCAATTTTTTCACCGAAACCGCCATCCAATACACCATCTTCCAATGTTATCACTAACTCGTGATCTGCTTTCAGTTCATCCATCAGTTCGTTGTCTACACCGGTGATGTAACGCGGATTGATGAGTGTTGCGTCGACATTGTTTTTTTCTTTCAGAAGTGATGCAACCGACTGTCCTAATCCATAGAATGAACCCAAAGCCACAATGGCCACTTTCGAACCGCGATGAGTAACTTTGTAACGATTGAGAATGCTGTAATCGGAATCTACCGGTTCTCCGCTACTGATTACATCTGTTGCCGGCACGCGGATAGCAACCGGGTGTTCATTCTGACGGATACTCCATTCCAGCATGGCAATATATTCTTCCTTACAAGTCGGAGCCAGATAAACCATATTAGGAATATTGCTGATAAGCGGAATATCGAAGAAACAGAGATGAGTCACATCATTCATTCCGGATAACGTACCCCAGAAGACCAACAAAACAGCCGGATTGTTATTGATACAAAGGTCTTGTGAAAGTTGATCGTAGGAGCGTTGGATGAATGTACTATATACTCCGTAAACGGGTTTCCCACCATTGGCTGCGATACCCGAAGCAAGAGCTACTGCGTGTTCCTCGGCAATGCCTACATCTACGAATTGCTTGCCTGCTTCCTGACGACGGTCCGGAGTAAATCCCAGAACGGTGGGAGTACCAGAAGTGATTGTTACCACACGCGGGTCCTCCTTCATCTTTTTCAGCAGGTATTGGGCGGTTACCTCGCTGTAATCTTCTTCTTCATCACTCACTTTTGCTTCTCCGGTTTCTACATTGAATGGAGTACGCCAGTGGTAAGTCTCTTTATCTTGCTCGGCACGTGCATAACCCTTACCTTTTAATGTATTGATGTGTACTACTATCGGATGCTGAATATCTTTCACTTTAGAGAAAGCTTCAATCAATGCCTGTACGTTATTACCATCATTTACATACATATAATCCAGTCCCATTGCCTTGAAGAAGTTGCATTCGCACTGACCGTTACTGTCACGTAATTCTTTCAGATTCTTGTACAATCCTCCGTGGTTCTCGGCAATAGACATCTGGTTGTCATTAACGATAATAATCATGTTAGTACCAAGTTCTGCTACATAATCCAATCCCTCGAAAGCTTCACCTCCGCTTAAAGAACCATCCCCTATGACGGCTATGATATTTTCATTGCCGCCTGTAAGGTCGCGTCCCTTTGCCAATCCGCTGGCCAGGCTGACAGAAGTAGAAGTATGTCCGATGATGAAGAAGTCATGTTCACTTTCTTGCGGTTCGGTATAACCTGATACATTGTCGTATTTTTCCGGATGAAGGAACGCATCTTTACGACCGGTCAGCATCTTGTGTACATAACTCTGGTGCGATACGTCAAATACAATTTTGTCTTTGGGTGAATTGAATACATAGTGTAAAGCAATCGTTGCTTCCACCATTCCGAAATTAGGTCCGAAATGCCCGCCATGTTCACTTAATTTTTGCAGGAGTGCTGCACGGATTTCTCCACCTAACTCGTTTAGCTCTTTTTCCGACAGTTTCTTAACATCTGCAGGAGAATAAATATTTTCTAAATACATATCAAACAGTTTTTCTAAATAATGTTTTTACTTATTTCTTTATGACACCGCAAAGATACTGCAGGATTTGAAATCTGTTTGTATATGAATTACGGATTAATTTACCCATATTACAGTTCCCCATAATAGG
>DXOJ01000753.1 GCA_019412865.1 Bacteroides sp.
CGATTAGTTCATACATACTTTATAAGGTAACATTCAATCCAAACGACCAGGTGCGGGCAAACGGATATCCACCGGTATTGGAAGCAGCCCCCATTTCAGGATCGAAACCGTCGCGGATGCTACTTGCTTCCCACAAGTCGTTGCCGGAGAAATATACACGTACTTTCTCAAGTTTCACTCTGCGTGTCCATATCTGCGGTAATGTATAACCGACAACTAATGTTTTCAAACGAATGTAGCGACTGTTCTGAAGCATATAATCATTGTTTTCATAGTTCCATTGAGCCAACGTGGAGTTCGTAGTCAAACGAGGAAATTCGGCATTAGGATTCTCTTTTGTCCACGTTTTGCCAATATATGTCGGGTTTTGGTTAGTGGTACGCATACGGAACGGATAAGCCATATAGTCTTTACGCAGAATAAACTGCTTTCCTACTCCCTGGAACATAGCACTGACGTCGATGCCTTTCCACGAACCTCCCAGGTTCAATCCGAATACAAAGTGAGGAGCAGAGTCACCGACATACTGCAAATCGCTACCAGCACTTCCATCACCACTAATCTTATAGTCTCCATTCAAGTCGATGCGTTTCACATCTCCCGGACGCAACTGCCTGTCGCTATTCTTTCCAACATTCAGCAAATCTCCTTTTCCGCCATACAGCGCATAGTAGCGATCTACTTCTTCCTGATCTTTAAAGAAACCATCTGTACGATAGAGGAAGAAGGCTCCCAGCGGATACCCGTTGACATTGTTTGTACCTGCAGTATAAGTATCAGCTCCCTCTACATTTTTAAGCAAGCTTTTGTTATCTCCGATATTGAAGTTGGCATAATAAGAGAAATCTTTAACTTGGTCGCGCCAGCCTACAGTAACTTCCCATCCTTTTACATTCAGACGTCCGCTATTAGTTTTAGGGGCCGTTCCTCCCAACACTCCCGGATAAGTAACATTAGAAAGCATTCCGATATTATCCTTGATAAAGTAGTCGAAAGAGGCAGTCAGACGGTTATTCAGGAAGTTCAAGTCGATACCTATATTTTTCTGTTCCACACGTTCCCATGTCGTATCAAAACTAATCAGTCCGCCATTGGCAAAACTGGAAGATACTTGCTGGGATACATTGGTACCAAAAGCAGTATTACCCTGACTAATCAACGAGAGGTATGAAAAGTCGCCCAAACCACCATTATTACCAGAGTTACCGTAACTTAAACGAACCTTACCGAAGCTGACAACCGGAGTGATAAAGTTCATAAAATCTTCAGCTGTAAAGACCCATCCCAAAGAACCGGAGAAGAAATTGCGGAACTTATACCCCGGAGCAAATTTGGAATCACCATCCCGACGTCCCAGGAATTCTGCCAAATATTTCTCTGCATAGTTGTAATTCAGCCTCATAAGATAAGAATAGGTGCCGGTTTGTGTCTTTCCTCCACTACTATTTCTCTTTCCACCTGCCAGTTCAAGATCGTAAACACCCGAATCTTCCATCGTTTCACGAGCTGCCGAAAGTTTCTTCAGTGTCCACTTCTCGGCATTGATACCCAGGGTAGCCGATACATTATGTACATCGGCAAAAGTGCGATTATATTTCAGCAAGCCGGAATAGTATTGATAAAGCTGATTATTAGCTTCCATCAAATAGGCCGGATTGTTTGTATCTTTTAAAGGAAATACTCCTGCCGAATTATCCAGAGTCTGCTGGGTAGCCACGATAGTACGTACCGGATTTCCGAACCAGTCATATACCTGTACCGGAATAACGTAGCGGTCACGACGATATTCTTCATTTTGGAAAGAAGCCATACCTTCAAAACTAATCCCTTTCCATATATCAATTGTTGCTTTCAAGTCTACACGGGTAGTCAGATTTGTTTTATCATCGCGCCCACCATCCGAAATGGCAGCTACCGGCTGACGTTCCCCTCTAGTTCCGAAGATAGAATACCACTGTCCATAAGGATTCTTAGCTGGAAAGAAAGGAGGATCATAAGCATACATATTAGCGTCAATACCCGTAGAAGGAGTACTTGTATCTGTCTTAATCATGCTGGCAGAAGTCTCCAGTCTGAACCAGTCGGTCAACTTCACTCCATAATTCAAACGCAAGTTGATCTGTGTCTGTCCGTCATAAGCTACAGCCAGGTTAGCCTGGTTATCTGCATACGCTAAAGAGATACGGTAATCAGACTTTTCTGTCGAACCCGACACACTCAAGTTGTGCTGATAAGAATAACGACGGGCAAACAGTTCTTCCAAGCGGTTGGCATTGCCTATAAAAAGATCACCCCATCCCGCATCAACGGTGTGATAGATGCCTTCATATCCGGTCTGCATTTTCCGTAAAGTATCTTCTCCCCAGTTCCACCAATCCTTAGTTTCCATTTCTTTATTGGCTTCTATCCACATAGTAGCATATTCCTGCATAGACGGAGAATAGGACATAATACCGTTGGTAGTGAAACGCATATTGAAATTATAATCTACCGTAGCCTTACCTTTACCTTTTTTCGTCGTAACAAGGATAACACCATTGGCAGCTTTCGCTCCATAGATAGATGCTGCACCGTCCTTCAAAACACTGATATTTTCTATATCATCCATATTTAAGTTCTGGAAGGAAACCGAATTCAATGCAGGCACACCGTCAATGACAATCAGCGGGCTACCTCCATTGATGGATGTCGCGCCACGAATCTGAAAATTCAAACCTTCATTACCCGGACGAGTGGATGAACGGGTCACAACCAGACCCGGAGTAGCTCCTTGTAAGGCTGCACCCACATTAGTAATAGCACGACTCTGCAATGTTTTACTACTTACCGATTCTACCGCCCCTGTCAACGTCGCTTTTTTCTGCGTACCATAACCCACTACAACAACCTCGTCCAGTGCATTATTATCTTCCTTTAATACTACCTTAAAATCAGAGCGGTCGTGAAGGTTAATGATCTGATCTACATATCCGATATAGCTAACTTTTATCTGTTTGGCATCAGTAGGAATATTCAGCGTAAACCGACCGTCAACATCGGTAATTACTCCTGCATTGCTTCCCACGACCACTACATTACAACCAATTAGTGGTTCACCATTCGCATCTGTCACAAGTCCTTTGATGGTGCGGCCCGTCTGGACTACCATCAAACTCTCTTCTACAGAATCATTTGCATAGAGCAATACACCGGGTGAACCACCCAGCAGCATGGCGAAAGCCAATGCGACTCCTTTTGAACATAAGAATTTGGATTTAATTTCCATAATACTATTAAATTGTTAAAGTTAATATGTGTTTTCCGAATCTGGTATTTAACCGACTTGGGAGAATTCATTTTTCAAATAAGAACGAACCGTTTTACGAGCCAGTAATAATTGACATTCTACTGTACGGGGAGATAAGGACAGCTTTCCTGCAATGGCAGGACAAGAGAGTTCATGATTGAAACTAAGTTCATAAATCTGACGGCGTTTGACAGGAAGAGTTTCCATGACCTGGTCATGCATCTTCTTTAATTCACGATAATGAACGGTATCTTCTGTAGTATTCCGGCTGGTATCTTCCATCCTATTATATATGTAGGCGACGAAATCTTCCTGCTTATAATAACGACGGATTTTATCGGTTACTATGTTGCGAGCGATGGTAAAAAGCAAAGACCAGACTGTATCTTTGTTCACGAATGCCCTGTGTTCCCAAAAGCGGACAAAGACATCCTGTGCCAAATCTTCCGCTTCATGCGGATGGCAAATGCGGATAGCGATATAGTTCTTGATATACTCCTTATATTTAAGATAGCATTCAGAGAAGAAGTCGTCAAATGTAGCTTGCTGTTTATTCATGGCATTAAATTTATCCGTTTAACGATGATACAAAAGTAGGAACAAGTTTCGAATTCAAATATCACAAAAGTAACAGATAACAAAACTATCGTAACAAGCGTGTATTTTTGCAAAAACTTCCCATTTCATCGGGATAAATCTAACCGTCACACCAATAAAAAAGGGGAGGTCGTTACATTTGACGACTCCCCTGTTCTTATATTTGCATGGATGAAAGCTTTCATCCGGAAGGATTCATTATTTATTTTCCTGTGATGCCTGGAAATCCGGTATACGTTTTACGTTCGCACCTTTCATCACACCTCTTTTGATCGCTTCATTCGTATCGGTGATTTCTTTCTTCACACGTTTATAGTATTCTTTTGTCAGTCCCTTCGCTACCGCTTCTGATTCTGTTGCCGCCCAGAAGTACTGATAATCCATCAACATCAAATCCGGTGCCACTACTTTAAAGAAAATGCTGTCACCTGCAAACTTTTCACGCAAGTCTCCCAAATAGATGGTATCTGCCGGGTTCACTTCTTTATCATTCGCATTATTTTTTGAACTGCTACCTCCGCAAGAGGATAACATCAAACCTCCTACCAACAAAATTAAAACTAATACTTTCATATCAATATATATATTATAAAATAAAACTTCTTCTGCCCCAATGTGAACAAGATCTTACAATTATCTCACTTATTCAGCGCAAATGTAAGAATTAAACTACAAATACAAGCACAATGTCATTCTTTTCTTCCCGATTCCTCGGCATATTGCTTGGGTAGCATCCCGAACATTTCTCTAAAACACTTCGAGAAATAGCTGGGTGAACTGAATCCTACCCGGTTCGCTATTTCAACAATCGGCAACTGACTTCCTTGTAATAATTGTGCCGCCCGTTTCAAACGGATGCTGCGAATAAAGTCTGTCGGTGTATGTCCGGTGATGGATTGTAGCTTACGGTAAAGGCTCATACGCACCATACCCAAATCGCCACTCAATTCTTCTACGCCATATTCCGGATTGTCCATGTTCTTTTCTATGTATTCCAGACACTTCTGTATGAGCTGTTCGTCTACTGAAGTAATGGTGATAGCACTCGGATTTACTTCTATGTTCTTACGGAATTCTTGTTTTCTCTTTTCCTGCTGCTCTATCAGCTTTTCAATGCGTACCATCAGCATATCAAAGTTGAAAGGTTTTGACATATAAGAGTCTGCTCCTACTTCATAGCTGTTAATCTTGATATCATCGGCAGTACGGGCCGTCAACAATATCACAGGTATATGGGAAGTCTGTACGTTCGTCTTGATCCGACGGCAAAGTTCGATACCGTCTACTTTCGGCATCATAATATCGCTGATAATCAGGTTCGGATTTTCCTCTATCGCTTTTCGCTCTCCTTCCTCGCCGTCTGCCGCTTCAATGATTTGATAAAAATCTTCTAACTGTTCTTTCAGGAAAGTACGGAATTCCTGATTGTCCTCCACTAACAACAGTTTCTTCAGGTTATCATCAACTGTAGATGTAGTGGTTTCTTTCTCTTTAACATCTGATGCTTCCGTTCCGATGATTTCTTCCGGCAGTTCGTCCGGTTCCGGTTTCAGGTCCATCGGCAACCAAACGGTGAATACTGATCCACGATCTATCTGACTGTCCACTTTAATACGCCCACCATGTATATTTACATATTCCCTTACCAAATGAAGTCCGATGCCACTGCCTATTTTTTCGTCCCCTTCATTTCCTACCTGATAGAAACGGTCAAAGATATAAGGAAGGTCTGATTCGGATATTCCGATTCCAGTATCAGATACGGATATTCTCACGTAGTTTCTTTCTTCTATCTCTTCTGTCGCGAGCTGTAAGTTCACTGTGCCTCCCTGCGGTGTATATTTGAAGGCGTTGGACAAGAGATTATTCACAATCTTATGTACCTTATCCCGGTCGAAGAACATATAAAGCGCTCTATGTTCAGATTGGTTCACAAAGTTAAGGTGCTTCTCTACTGCCATTGGCATGAAGTTGTTATAGGCCGAAACAATAAATTCCTCCATATCGCCGTTCATCAGATGCAACCTCTCTCCTTTCATTTCCAGTTTGCGGAAATCGAGTAGCTGATTCACCAATGACAATAGGTTTTGAGCATTCTTATAGATGGTATTCAGTTGTTTTTTCATCGCATCGTCTGTCAATCGACGTATCATCATATCCAATGGTGTGATAATCAGCGTCAGCGGAGTACGGAGTTCATGGCTTATATTTGTGAAGAAACGGAATTTCATCTGATCCAGTTCTTCTTTCTGCTTCAACGCTTCCTCTTCTTGCATACGAATCATCTTCTGCCGGTTGCGGCGGTTTATTACGTAAATCAGCCCGAAGATTAAGAGAATACCTAAAATTGCATAGAAAACACGAGCGGCCAGTGTATCCCAAAACGGGGGATGAATTACAATTTTGAATGCAGACTCCGGTCCCCATATCCGGTCGTTTCCGGCAGCAGACACGCGGAAGATGTATTCGCCCGAAGGGAGATTATTATAGACAACACGTCCTTGTCCATTCTCAAAAAGGGTTTCCGTCCATTCCTTGTCAAATCCTTCCAGTTGGTAACGGAAAGAGGTTTGAGAAGGATTAGGGAAGTTCAGACCGGAGAACTCAAATGTGATATAGTTCTCATCATATTTTAATTGTACTTCGTCCGAATAACTTAATGCTTTGTCAAATAAGACACGTCCGTTATATATTTCGCCCGAAACAACCGGAACATTAAACAAGCGGAATGAGGTAAACAGAGGACGATTGAGGCACTGATTATCTATCATGTTTTCTGGTGAGAAAGCAATAAAGCCGTTCATCAGCCCCAGGAAAAGCTGATTGTCCCTGGTCATTAACGAAGGGAAACTATATAAATCATCCTGACGGATTTCATCTTCCGACAGACAGCTGATTACATGAAAGCTGTATTTATCTGCTCTTCTGTCTACTTTTATCTTATAAATAGAAGTGACTGTCGAAATCCATATATCATGGTTCTTATCTTCCACTACGTTCAGGATAGCTTTAGACAGACCTTCTTCTTTCCCTAATGTGTAGCTTTGCCCATTGTAAGTCAAAACGCTCAAGCCATATTGTGTAGCAAACCATAAAGTTCCCTCATGGTCTTTGAGTATCTGATTATACTTGATACTTCCCTGATTGAAGATTGAATTAGCCTGGCCGTCTTCCTCCGGTATCCATATTTTATTCGTTGCAGGATCGTAAATGTAGAGTCCATTATCACTGCCTACGACCAACCGGGATTGATTATCTATGGCCAATGCATTCGCTACTTTATATTTTTTGAGTTCGGGAAACTGTTCGGACAATAAGTTTATTTGCCCGTTTTCAGGATTGAATAATCCTACACCACCATATATACTTACCCACAATCGACCGGAAGAATCTTCGACCATGACACGGATATTACTGAAATCCAATTCATTCTGATAATCCGTATCGGGATAATCGTAAGATTGTACCTTTCCATGATCTATGCAGTAGAGCCCATCGTGGTATGTTCCGACCCAAACACGCTTCTTGCTGTCCTCATAAAGTACACGGCAATTCTTCTGACTGAATTCATGATAGAATCTGTTCATGCTTTTAGTCTCCGGTTCATAGCGATAGACACCCTGCGTAGTACCCATCAGAATTTCTCCTTTAGATGTTTCGAGCATACAGCGGATTTCCTCTCCTTTCCAGTCGCCATTTATCATCTTCTTATTGTACAGCACTATTTTATTCATGCTGGGATGATAATAACACATTCCCTGATTATAAAGTCCTATCCAAACGGAATTATTTTCCCGGTCGCAATAGATGCTTTGAATACCGTTTCGTACTGTATTACCTGATAATAAAGGAATATCCAGTGTCCGGGTTACAGAGAAATTGTGCATATCAATGACATAGAATCCATCAATAACGGTTCCTACCCATGCATTTCCACCTTTATCCACGTCCATAGAAGTAAACCATGAATAGTGTCCGAGTTGGATACCTGAAATTTGGTTCCATTTTTTATTATAGAAATCATAATAGCCTACTCCACGATCCCACATCAACCAAAAGTCACCATTATCGAGTATCTTCAAAACCACACGGTCATCCGGTTTCAGTTGGTCTTTCAGGAAATCAAGTTGATGCACGAAACGTTTCTTTTCTAAATCGTAGCAACGGATAGCCCCTTTCTGATGAACCATCCAACTGTATTTTCCATGACTTTCTACTCCGAGTAATCCTCCATAGTATTCCATAAACTCATCATTCCTACAAACCTGTTCGATTGATTTTGTCTCTGCATCGTACATATAGACAGAGGAACCCGGCGTCAGAAACCAACAATGTTTCTCTGAATCAATAATCAGGTCCGCCACTTTATCCTTTAAGCCGAATTGTTGAAATAAAGAATCTACGTTATAGATGTACTGTTCGGTAGTCAAATCGAAAACACGTAGGCTCTTGCGTTCTTTCATCCACAAACGTTTGTCGGCATCAATATATTGTTCGGGAATAATATGATTATATGCTATCGAATATTCGCCATGAATATTGAAAGGAAAATTTGAATAGTTCGCACCATCATACAGGCTTAATAACACAGTACTTCGCACACCGATACGGCCATCGGGAATGGGAAAAACGCTTTTTACATAGTTATCCGGTAATCCTTCGACAACTCCAATCTGGCGGAATACATAAGGGGATTCTTGCGAGCTAATATAACCCGGATACAATAATCCCATTAGTATGATTAACAAACATATTCGAATTTTCATGGCCATCTTTTTTTGTAGTACTATTATTAAGTACGAACGAAGAATCAAATCCCCTTATCCTACTTTACTATTATTTTCTGAATTTCGAGTTTATTTCCGGCTTGCTCTATCTGTAAACGAAGTACACAAGCTCCTGCGGGAAGAGTGAGTTTACCTATTTCTCTTTCCGTCCATTGTACGGAGCTGGGTAATTGCATGGGTTCTGTCTTTACTTCCGAATCAGAAGCTACGGACAATAAAGAATTTCCTTTTGATTGATAAACAAGATAAACGGTATAATCTCCATCGGTAGGAATACTTACAGTATAATTCATCCATTCTCCATCTTCTATTTGGGTAACGACGTAATTATCTTCTTCTTTTCGTAGCTCTACTGCTCCGTCAGGTCTGTATTCGTTGCCACGTTTCTTTCCTACATTGTGATAGGTATGCCCTTCGGGATCTTCCGCAAGACAATAATAATCGTAATCGGCAGCCGATATTTCACAAGGTAGCAAATGAATTCCTGATACACGCTTTCCCGTAGAGAAAGAAACGGGATCGCCTGCCATCCAGGGAGTCAATCGCTTGGTCAATGTTCCCCAGTCAGTCCATTCATAAAACCAGTTGGGTGCTATCCCCCAGTTTTCGCAACCGTGATGTTCTATCATATAATCACGGTAACGTTTCAACCAGGTATAGTTGTCCTCCGGCAATCCAGCACGTACTGCATAATGCGCCAATGCCATTTCACGAGTTCCGCCACTACCTGCTACGTCTCCACGTCCGTGAGGAGATACGGCTACGGATTCCCAACGTCCACTACGGCTTTTTATCTGGAGAAATTTTCCGTTCTCAAAGGTAACTTCATTTGAATTCTTACTATAACTTGTCGGTTCCCAAGGCTCTTTTTGCTCTTCATAGGTCTGGACTTTAGAGAGGTTATAACGATAGTTCCATTCCAAACCAAGAAGCAAACGGTTATTGAGACAATTATACAAAGAATCTCCCTGATTCCATGCCATTTCTGCGATAGCTACATAATTGTGGATACCTGCCAATACATGTCCCTGATCGCGACTCGACTCCTGACATTGACCGTTTGGATAGATATAATACTGTAGCTGTTCATCGTATCCATAATCTGAAATCTTGTTTTCTCTTCCTTCCAATTTATAATCAAGCATGGTTGGTGATTTCTTAATCGGTTCTTTGCTAATGACCGGTGGTCCTGAAGGATAAGGTAAATCATCCGGTCGATGCTTCATTCCCAATAAATAACGGTAAGCACGGTCATACATTACTTCGTTATCTAAGTAAATACCCATTGCCATCATTCCACGAGCAGCGAAAAGTCCTTGATTACCAAACCTTGCGGCATCGAAATTAAAGATATTCCAATAGAATGTAACTCCGTTCTTTGAATCATCCCAGTAATTTGCATATTTGGAAAAGAAATCTTCCGTATTGCTATATCCAGGATAGACCAACATATTTTTAAAACGTTGCTGGTCTTCTACTTTCCAACCGGAATAATCACGCATTAATTCGGCGGCATCAATTAAAAGGTAAATTTTTCCGTTATCTAATGGTCCTGTTCCACGACTACTTGTATTGGTATAATAAGAATTAGCATTCAGATATTCGACCGCTTTACGGGCATAAGCCTCATCGCCCGTCAGATGCCAAAGCAATGCTAAATCATGTGCCCGCCTGCCATCTACTCCGATAGTAGCATTAAAACATCCTTCTCTGATTTGTTTTCCCCGATTGATAACTTGCGTATTGAGTGAAGAATAGGGAGATTCCTTTAATTTCAGAAAAGTAGAATAATAAGGCTCATGTTTCGCCTTGACCATAGCTTTCATCCGGTCTAAATCACCTTGGGTATAGGTGATTCCGGGATGGATAAAGTTACGTCGTTGCGCTTGCACTCCATTTTGAATATTCCCAATCCATACAATCCCAATAATCCATATAATTTTGTTAATCATAGTGCGATTCGTTTTTTATACAAGTGATAAGCAAAGATAGTATTTAGTAATAGAAAGGAGTTCAAAGTGAATGAAACATTTACTTTGATTAGCATAAACCCGGGAATAAAACTCTTGTATTTATACTCATGGTTCTCTTCCAG
>DXOJ01000754.1 GCA_019412865.1 Bacteroides sp.
GAAAAGGAGGTCGAATATACTTTCTTTTCGTATTTTTGCACTAAATTTCCTAGAATCATGAATAGTGAACCAACATATAACTTGTTAAACTCCATCAATTACCCCGAAGACCTACGTAAACTAACCGTAGAGCAACTGCCGGAAGTATGTGGTGAACTAAGACAAGACATTATTAAAGAACTCTGCTGCAACCCCGGACATTTCGCCGCCAGCCTGGGGACCGTGGAACTAACCGTAGCTCTGCACTACGTCTACAATACACCATACGACCGTATTGTATGGGACGTAGGACATCAGGCATACGGCCACAAAATTCTGACAGGACGCCGTGAAGCATTTTCCACAAACAGGAAACTCGGAGGAATCCGCCCTTTCCCGTCTCCGGAAGAAAGCGAATATGATACTTTCACGTGCGGACACGCTTCCAATTCTATTTCTGCCGCTCTTGGTATGGCTGTCGCAGCCGCCCGGAAAGGAGACGCCAAACGCCATGTAGTAGCCATTATCGGCGACGGATCAATGAGTGGCGGACTGGCTTTTGAAGGACTGAACAACGCATCTGCCACGTCGAACAACCTGCTCATTATCCTGAATGACAACGATATGGCAATCGACCGCAGCGTAGGAGGCATGAAGCAGTATCTTTTCAACTTAACGACTTCCAACCGCTATAATCAGCTACGTTTCAAGCTCTCGCGTATGCTGTTCAAACTTGGCATTTTAAACGAAGAACGCCGCAAAGCGCTCATCCGTTTCGGAAATAGCCTGAAATCAATGGCGGCCCAGCAACAGAATATTTTTGAAGGGATGAATATCCGTTACTTCGGTCCGATAGACGGACACGACGTAAAGAACCTGGCAAGAGTATTACGTGATATCAAAGATATGCAAGGACCTAAAATCCTGCACCTGCACACTATCAAAGGAAAAGGATTCGGTCCGGCAGAGAAACACGCTACCGAATGGCATGCTCCCGGCAAGTTCGATCCCGTCACTGGCGAACGTTTCATTGCCAACACCGAAGGAATGCCCCCGCTTTTCCAGGACGTATTCGGAAATACACTGGTGGAACTTGCCGAAGCCAACCCGAAGATTGTCGGTGTCACTCCCGCCATGCCCAGCGGCTGTTCGATGAATATACTAATGGAGAAAATGCCGAAACGCGCTTTCGATGTCGGCATTGCCGAAGGACATGCGGTTACCTTCTCCGGAGGGATGGCAAAAGACGGACTGCAACCGTTCTGCAATATCTATTCTTCTTTTATGCAACGGGCGCATGATAATATCATCCACGACGTAGCGATTCAAAATCTTCCAGTTGTTTTGTGTCTCGACCGCGCCGGACTGGTTGGCGAAGACGGTCCTACTCATCACGGAGCTTTTGATATGGCATGTTTACGCCCGATCCCTAATCTGACTATCAGTTCCCCGATGGACGAACACGAATTACGTCGCCTGATGTATACGGCACAATTGCCGGACAAGGGACCGTTCGTGATCCGTTATCCCCGTGGACGCGGTGTACTGGTAGACTGGAAGTGTCCGCTGGAAGAAATTCCGGTAGGAAAAGGACGGAAACTGAAAGAGGGTAGCGACCTTGCAGTGATTACTATCGGACCGATAGGAAACGTAGCCGCCCGTGCCATCACCCGGGCAGAAGCAGATTTAGGTCTGTCCATCGCCCATTACGATTTACGATTCCTGAAACCGCTGGATGAAGAATTGTTGCATGAGGCAGGACGTAAATTCCAACGTATCCTGACCATCGAAGACGGAATTATCAAAGGCGGTATGGGTAGCGCTGTCCTCGAATTTATGGCAGACAACGAATACAAACCGACCGTGAAGCGTATCGGTATCCCTAATATATTTGTAGAACATGGGGCAGTTGCCGAACTATACCAACTGTGCGGCATGGATGAAGAAGGAATTCTGACTAAAATAAAAGAATTTATCAATTGACATGAAGATTATTATTGCCGGTGCCGGCAACGTAGGCACCCATTTGGCCAAACTGTTATCGCGCGAAAAGCAAGATATTATCTTGATGGATGATGACGAAGAGAAACTAAGTGCTCTTAGTGCCAACTTTGACTTGCTGACTGTTGCCGCTTCTCCTTCTTCCATCTCCGGATTGAAAGAAGTGGGCGTCAAAGAAGCCGATCTGTTCATCGCAGTCACACCGGACGAAAGCCGCAACATGACTGCCTGTATGCTGGCTACCAACCTGGGAGCCAAAAAGACAGTGGCGCGTATCGACAACTATGAATATCTTCTACCCAAAAATAAAGAGTTTTTCCAGAAGCTGGGAGTAGATTCTCTGATTTACCCGGAAATGCTGGCTGCTAAAGAAATCGTATCTTCCATGCGCATGAGCTGGGTACGCCAATGGTGGGAGTTCTGCGGAGGTTCGCTGGTTCTGATTGGTACGAAGATGCGCGAAAAGGCTGAAATCCTGAATATACCGCTGCATCAATTAGGCGGTCCCAACATTCCTTACCACGTAGTGGCCATCAAACGCGGAACGGAAACGATTATCCCTCGCGGAGACGATGTTATTAAATTGCATGATATTGTTTATTTCACCACTACCCGCAAGTACATTCCTTATATACGTAAGATAGCCGGCAAAGAAGACTATGCCGATGTACGCAATGTAATGATTATGGGAGGTAGCCGTATCGCAGTCCGTACCGCACAATATGTACCGGACTATATGCAGGTGAAAATAGTGGATAATGACCTGAACCGTTGCAACCGTCTGACAGAGCTACTGGATGACAAAACAATGATTATCAACGGAGACGGTCGCGACATGGATCTGCTTATTGAAGAAGGGCTAAAGAATACCGAAGCATTTGTAGCCCTGACCGGCAACTCGGAAACGAATATCCTTGCCTGTCTCGCCGCCAAACGCATGGGAGTGGAAAAGACGGTGGCAGAAGTGGAAAACATCGACTATATCGGTATGGCAGAGAGTCTCGACATCGGCACGGTTATCAATAAAAAAATGATTGCTGCCAGCCATATCTACCAAATGATGCTGGACGCCGACGTGTCTAATGTGAAATGCCTGACTTTTGCCAATGCGGACGTTGCAGAATTCACCGTACCGGAAGGGGCCAAAATAACCAAACACCTGATTAAAGACCTGGGGCTCCCCAAAGGCACCACCATCGGAGGAATGATCCGTAACGGAGAAGGTATCCTGGTGACAGGTGATACACAAATCCGCCCCGGCGACCATGTAGTCGTATTCTGCCTAAGCATGATGATTAAAAAGATTGAGAAGTTCTTTAACTAAGTATTAACAAATACTTGTATATGATTAACTCGAAGATGATATTCCGGATTCTGGGTTTTCTGCTTCTGATAGAAACAGTTATGCTATTATGTTGTGGAGGTGTTTCTCTTTTTTATAAGGAGAATGACTTGCAGAGTTTTCTGGTTTCATCGGCTATTACCACTAGCATCGGTATTCTGTTGCTCGCCATCGGGAAAGACGCAGTGAAATCCCTGAATCGCCGTGATGGATATGTCATAGTCAGTGTAGCATGGGTCACCTTTTCCCTTTTCGGAATGTTACCTTATTATATAGGAGGGTATATCCCAAGTGTTACGGATGCATTTTTTGAAACGATGTCCGGGTTCAGCAGTACGGGTGCCACCATCTTGAATAATATAGAGTCAATGCCTCATGGAATACTTTTTTGGCGGGCTATGACGCAATGGATAGGCGGTTTGGGTATTGTATTTTTCACCATTGCCGTTCTGCCGATTTTCGGTGTGGGTGGGATTCAGGTGTTTGCAGCAGAAGCCAGCGGTCCTACTCATGACAAAGTGCATCCCCGTATTGGTATCACTGCCAAATGGATTTGGGGTATTTATGCCGGAATGACAGGGACATTGATTGTCTTATTAGTATTTGGAGGTATGAGTGTGTTTGACAGTATATGCCATGCTTTCACGACAACCAGCACTGGCGGATTTTCTACCAAACAAGCAAGTATCGAATATTATCACTCACCCTATATAGATTATGTAATCTCTATTTTCATGTTTCTTTCGGGCATCAACTTCACGCTATTACTGTTGATGTTCAATGGAAAAATAAAGAAGTTCATTCATGATGCAGAGCTAAAGTTCTATTTCTGGTGTGTCTCTTTCTTTACTATATTTATTGCAGTCTGGCTTCATCAGACTTCTTCTATGGAGATAGAAGAGGCGTTCCGTAAATCACTTTTCCAAGTGATTTCCTTGCAAACTTCTACGGGATTTGCCACAGCCGATTATATGCTTTGGCCTTCTATTCTTTGGGGATGCCTTGTAATAGTGATGATCATCGGAGCCTGTGCCGGCAGTACAACAGGAGGTATAAAATGTATTCGTATGGTTATCCTGTTTCAGGTTGTGAAAAACGAATTCAAACATATTCTTCACCCTAATGCCGTGCTCCCGGTGCGAGTTAACAAACAGGTTATTTCTCTTTCCATCCAGTCTACAGTATTGGCCTTTACTTTTTTATATGCAGTCATCGCTATCATCAGCATACTTATCATGATGGGGCTGGGAGTCGGTTTTCTGGAATCAATCGGAACGGTTATCTCAAGTATGGGTAATATGGGACCGGGACTCGGTACATGCGGTCCGGCCTTCTCATGGAGTGAATTGCCTGATGCCGCCAAATGGCTGCTTTCTTTTTTAATGCTCTTGGGACGTTTGGAATTGTTTACAGTATTACTACTTTTCACTTCCGATTTCTGGAAAAAGAATTAAGAATTCACCAAGGGTAATCAAGTATTAGTAGGTTATTACAACATTCTTTTTATTGCATCTTTTAACAAATGAAGATGGAGAAATTACCCCATTCTAAATGATATTTGTGAAACCATGCTGACTAAAAAATGAATCTAAAAGATATGGAGTTAAAAAAGCTTTTTTGCCATACGGACTTTGCAAAAAGTATAAATATTAGTTCTATATTTGCAGCCGTTAAAAGAGAAAGATGAAACAAAGCTTAAAATTCGGACTACTTTTAGTGTTGGCTTTGCTCATCCATTGTGCAACTAATGGAGCAATGGAAGATATGTGCAAAGTTTCCTCCCCGACTTATCGGCAGGAGAAATGCTATGTATCACAAGATCGTCCGATTCAGGATGCTTTGGAACGTCTTTATAATCTTTATACGACGCAAACCTGTGACATGAGTCATACAGACGTCGCACATGTTCCGACAGATAAAAGCATGTTTTTGTTAATCGCTTATTTCTGTGACCATTACAAACATCAAAGTCCACCTTACCCTGTCTCATCCCATTCTCCTACATACTATTACGATCCTATCTCCTATTATATATATGGGTTGAGAAAGATTGTCATTTAGCCTACAGTACAGTAGACTCTTTTGCTCGTCATTTATTACAGTTGGTTTTATTCTCCATAGGGCGAATAGACTAATTGTTTATTTCTATATAATATTCAATCTA
>DXOJ01000755.1 GCA_019412865.1 Bacteroides sp.
CTTATTCAGACTCTCAAAGATATTTGGCTAAACACAGGTTTTTGCAAGTGCCCCGGAATTTCCTGTATAATGCCTGCTGCCATCTTCTTTAGCTAAAGTAGCGGCCAACATGTACTCAAGTTCATTCGGAGCAAAACCCTCATTACGTGCACACCATAAAGCGATGGAAGGATGATTACGGAAACGACGTACCGTTTCAGTCACATTTCTTATAAACAGGCGGTAGTCTAACGGATTAAGATTAAATCCGTCTGTTGAAAGCCAAAAATCATTCATCACTAACATTCCGTATTCATCGCAAAGCTCATAAAATACTTCTTCCGTACTCTCACCCGTCCAGTTACGAATCATATTATAATTCATATTCTTATGCAACTTCAAGGCAGGTTCCAGTCGTTCCCGGGAAACACGCTTCATACCATCATCCATCCCCCAGTTACCTCCTTTGCAATAAATCCGTTGTCCGTTCACCTTTATAACCATGTATTCTTTCATCAGTGAATCCTTTATCAACTCTATTCCCTGTGAAGAAACCGGTTTCAATAAATTTGGGACAAACTCTCCATCATAATTCGTATAGCGAACCTTACTATCCGTTTTTTTACGTTTCACAGCATCAAAAACGGGTTTTCCATCCTGCAAAGCAGCAGTTGGATTATAGTTCAACCGCACCACAGGAGCGTTATCCTCATACGCAGACAATTCATATTCCAACTCACGAATACCAATACGCATTTTTTTGACATCAAGAGTATCTTTATTAGGTGATATCAGGCTCAAAGATGCTTCATATAAATATTGTTCTCCATATCCATTCGGCCACCATAGACGTGGATTCTTCATTCGCAGTTCCTTACATTCGTGAGGAGTAAGTTTAATCATCCTTTTTTCATTTGCATTCAAAGAAACCGGATAAACAGCAGACACACCTCCTATATTAAAATGTAAATTGGCAGTACAAGTCGTTTTAGAAGAATTATAAATCTCCGTCTGAACGATAAAATTGACAGATGTAGTGTCAGGCAAAGGCAGATCCGCAATCACATGCGTATCAACAATTTCCAGTTCATTTCCAAATTTGACTCTGACATCCTGCCAAATACCCATGTTTCGGTCGCGTATGCCGGGAATCCAATCCCAGCCTTCTGAAGAGATAAAAGTAGGACCGTCTAAGCACAATGCTCCACCATTGGGGCCGATTCCTTCTTTCTTATTTGCTTCGTGAGGAATACCGGGATTGTTAGGTGGAAGAATACGAATGGCCAACAGGTTCTTCTTATCATAATCCACCCAAGGAGTTATATCAAAAATACCTCTCTCAAAAGCACCAACCATTGTTCCTAATAGTTGATGATTGAACCAGATCTCCGCTTTATAATTGATTCCATTCAGAATCAACTTCACTTTTTCTCCCTTCTTACTACGAGGAATACTAAAAGAATTGCGATACCACCAGTCCATCCGGCAAAGCGTATCAGGAATCAATAAATTGTTAAGCCCCCAATAGGGATCAGGGTATACGCCCTGATCCACCAACGTAGTTAATACTGTACCGGGAACTGTTGCCGAATACCATTCGCTTGTACCTAAATCTTGTGCAAATACCGATTTTTCAGCTGCTCTAGCTTTATATCCTTCTATCATTTCCCAGCCTTTGGAGAGTTGGTACTCCCAATCGGAAAGCGGACTCAATTCTCCGGGCTCTACCACTTTTTTTTTAGGCTTAGCTGTCTGAAATGAATGTTTTGAATGAGGTATCACTTCGGAACTCTGTTTACGAGATAAACCAAAATTCCATTTTAGTTTTTGTGGATAAATGCATTCTGTAGAAGCACACAGAAAAACAATTACACAAGCAAGATATGTATTCAGCCTTATTCTCATCGTCTTATAATCTACTATTTTGTTTTCAATTTCTTCACATCATCACATACCGCTACCGCCACCTGTGAATCCGCACAACCATAATAGAGGTATAGTTTCTTCTTGTGATAAACAAGTCCCTCGATAAATACTGTTCCGTCCTTGTACTGTCCGCTCTTCTCAAAAGGAGCTTCGGGAGCAAAGAAAGGCTTATCCAAACGGTCTAATACTTTATAGGGATCGTTACCATCCAATAAAAGCTGTCCGGCACAATAAGCATTGCCAGGATAGTTAGCATCTCCAGTTTTACCGCTATTCTTACCATTATACACGAGAACAATGCCATGCTTAGTACGAATAGCCGGAGGGCCACATTCTGTCAACAAACTATCAAAATGTCCTTTACGAGGTTGTATGATTTTCATCAGTTCATTCTTCTCATCCAAAACCGGATACCAGTCAATCAGGTTATCAGAAGTAGCAGCATATATAGCATGTTCTCCCCAATACATGAAATACTTGCCATTAACTTTGTCTATGACCAATTGATTTCCTTTCAATTTTGTTAAAATAGACCCCGATTTACAGAAAAGGTTATTAAATCGACCATTATAGGCTTTATCAAAGGCAAGCCCGTGTTTTGTCCAGTTCTTCAGGTCTCGGGAAGTAGCTACTGCAAGGCGTGCTTTTTTCCGATTCCATGCTGTGTAGAGCATCACATACAGTCCGTCTTCGGTCATAGCCACACGAGGATCTTCACAACCACCCGGCCAATCTTGATCTTTAAAATTATCTTCAGCAGGAAAAAGAACAGGATTATCAAGCCTTTTCATCTCAATCCCATCCTTGCTTTCAGCATAACCAACACGTGAGGTTCTTTTACCTATACCTTGGGCCGAATTATCTTCTGCACGATAAAGCACGACAATCTTCCCATCTTTTACAGTAGCAGCAGGGTTAAAAGTGTCACTTTCCTCCCACTTAACTTGCTGCTTACGCATCGGACAATAAAACTCTGTAGGCTGCGGTGATATGACAGGATTAACTCCTTCAGGACGCAAGAATGGCCCGATCACCCAATTATTATCCTGTTTCTCCTGATTAGTATCTAAAGAAGGCGCATTGGTAAATCCACATGCAGATAATATACCAACT
>DXOJ01000756.1 GCA_019412865.1 Bacteroides sp.
TGTATAAGAGACAGTCTCCATGCGCTACCATTGATATCAATTGTTCGGAACCGTATTTATCAATCTCCTTGATGTAGATAGTATCTCCGATCTCATTGCCTAGATTCTGAATACGCAAAATAGAGGGGGAGCCTTTTACGACATGAAGTGTTCGCTGGGCTAAATCCAGTTGGGTGCGGATATAGAGTGAATCATTCTCTCCAGTTTCTTTGCGTTGCACCAGCACTTGCTTGTTGAGGAAAATGGGAGAGGTGAGAAGCAGAGAGTCTTTTAACTTGCTGGTGGCTAATATGCCATAAGCAATCACATCATAACGTCCCTCGCTTAATCCTTCCAACCGCTTTTCGAAACTCATGATAGGTGTTATTTCGGCTTTGAGCCCTTTGTCCCGGGCGAATGCCTGGATCAGTTCGTAATGAAAACCGGAAACAGTGTCACTGTCTACATAAAAACTGATGGAATTATATTCAGTGGCTACACGTATGATACCCTCTTTGGCAATGGCAGCATAATCACGCGGATGTCCCGCAGGTTTTTCCTGCTTGCCGCATTGACGGAAAGAGGAGATAAATGCCAATACAACAATCACTGGCACTAAATATCTGAACAGTCTCAATTTGGGGCGTGATACCATAAGCCGTATAGTTTTTGTTAATCATAGAAATTCCATGAAAGACCGAATTTCAGCACACGTGGGTTGATGGGGTAGTGCGGAGACAAAAAGTAATTCGGACTGCTCATGCCCTGGTTCACGTGATACATCATTACATAGAAACGTGTACGCTTTAAATGTAAATTTGCATATACATTCACAATCGGATAACCTCCTATCTGTACTTGGTCGTCTGTCGGTTGCAGATGAAAATTCTGAATGGCCGGCATATAGGCAGGTGCATTGTATTTGCTGAAATAACGCACGTCGGCTCCCAATTGCACACTAAGTACTTTCTTCGCCAGTTTGAACTGCATATAGAAGTTATGATATAGCGAGAGATCAGGTAGGGGAAGTACAGTCTGGTCACTGGATTTCTGCCAGGTCACTTCATTGTCCAGATGGAAGATTCCCAACTTGAAGTCCTGATTAAGACTTGCAGATAATACCTGTATACTTCCGCTGTTCTGTTCTGGTGTTGCTTCTTGGTTGAAGTAAGTATAGTTCTTGATGTTTTCAACTCCTGCTTTCAGGCGTGTCCTCCAACGTGCAATGCTCAATTCCCCCTCAATACGGGTACGGAATTCCTTGTCCATATCGTCGTCCCACATAAAATGCTTGGAATGATAATGGCGCATATAGAAAGGAGCAAGCTTATTGCTGACTTCACCACGGGCTATCAGACTGACGGTATCTTTCCATAACGGGAAGTTCAGGTCAATATCTCCTTTTACATTAAATTGTCCGATGGCTTTTCCTGCCAATCCCACTTCTCCGATAGCATGGTAATGAAGTACATTTCCTTCACGTTTGGATAATTCTCCTCCAACAAATATTTCATTTTCGTTGTATTTGTCGGGCAACGGATTTCCTTCCATATTCATCAATGTATACTTGCTGATTTTATAGGAAGCGAATGCCGTCAATCCGGCTTTGGCATATTTATTAAAGCCTTCCAATAGAGCAATACCTATGGTATTCTTGATTCCTACATAGGTGGTACTGTCTCTGGCCGTAGGATTATCTGGGTCTAAATAAGTGTTTTGATAATAATTCTTCTCGCGCATATCATCATTCGAGTTGAAGGTATGCCGTGCCCGTTCTACCTGGATGGTGTGTATAAAACTGGTAACGGGGACAAACTCCTGTTTGGCGGGAGTGGTGTCATTTTCAGCCTGTGGTATGTCACGACTGAATCCCAGATTATATCGTTGGGTCAGGAAGACATAAAAGTCATGGTTACGGTTGGTCGTTGCATTTAGTACGGTAGGAATATTGGTTGACTCATATTCTCTTTGACCTTGCGCCATTTCTTCCGGTGCAGTGATATAGCGGTCGTCCTCAATACCTCCGTTTTCGTTTGTTTTCAGGTAATTGTTGCTGTATATAGCTTGCATCTGATATTTGTCGCCGATATAGCTACCGAAAACAGCTGCGTTAAAATACGCCGTATTCTGATTATTGTAATATCCTCGTCCGTACAGGTAATCTATATTAAATCCGAAAGCCAGTTTCTTGTTTACATTGACAGAGAAGTAAGATTTGAAACGCTCTTCCCCGTTCACTTTATTACCGGCTTTGTGATACGTCAGATTCGTATAAGGTACGTTACTGTTGGTAAAATTAAATTCCGTAGGACGAATAAAGAAACTGGAGAAAGGCTCCATGAAAATAGTCGGTTCCGGGTCACGGCGGTCAAAGAAGATGCGTGACATACGGGGAGAACCCATATTGGCCAGATAATTGTAATGTCCGGTAAGTCCTTCGGTCAGGTTTGAATTCTGGAAATGATGAAAGGCTGTATCTGCCGGTACTATGGTCCGGTCGCCCAACTGGTTTTTGATACGCCACATATACAATTTTGGAGGCAATCCCTGTACTTCGACATTTGCACTATCCAATCTGTCCGGAATCATGGCAGGGTCTACCTGATTTCCGTATTGGTCGTATCCGTTTTCGTCTACTCTCTGGCGACCATTATCGAACTGTGCCTGAACAGTCGTCAAACCTATAACGGAAAGTAATATATATAATAGTAAGATTCGTCTCATAATTGGAGGCAAAGATACTTACTTA
>DXOJ01000757.1 GCA_019412865.1 Bacteroides sp.
CGAAAAAGCAAAACAGCAAGAATTGGCAGAACCGCAGGTGGAAGCTCCGGTAGAGGTTACTCCGGTGGTTGCAGCTCCTGTGACAACTACTAAAGTGGCAGATACATCCGGCGTTCGTCAGGAAAAGGTTACAGTGGTTTCCGGTAACGAAGGATTGAAAGATTATAGCGTTGTAGCAGGTAGCTTTGGTGTGAAAGCGAATGCTGAAGGCCTGAAAGATTGGTTGGACGGACAGGGATATCACTCTACGATTGCATTTAATGCTGATAAGGCAATGTATCGTGTGATTGTGAACTCTTTTGCTGACAAGACTGCTGCTGCTGAAGCTCGCGACGCATTCAAGGCTAAATATCCGAACCGTTCGGATTTCCAGGGTGCTTGGTTGCTGTATCGTGTATATTGATTTCTTTTTGGTAATATATATTGGAAAGAACGAACGTTTTTTCCAAATAAGAAGGCGGTAACTGGGAAGTTACTGCTTTTTTATTGAAAATGAGTGGCTTTTTCGTTTAGATATTTTTATCTTTCTACTAAAAGAAGTTATAAATGATAGTGGGGAAACTTTTATAGCAAAGAAAGTTTTTACTTTTGTCAACTCTTAATTTGGAGGATGTTTTGCCTGAATGTGAATAGGGCATTAATTTAGAGATTGAATGGAACAAAGATCTGTAATGGCTGCTATCGATGCGGCTCTAAAAGCAGGTGGAAGGATTCTTTCTATTTATAATGATCCGGCATCGGACTTTGAAATAGAGAGGAAGGCTGACAACTCTCCGCTAACTATAGCAGACAGAAAAGCGCATGAAGCGATTGTGGCTATTCTGAACGATACTCCTTTTCCTGTTCTTAGTGAAGAAGGGAACCATTTAGGGTATGAGATCCGTCGAGGATGGGATACTTTATGGATTGTAGATCCGCTGGATGGAACGAAGGAGTTTATTAAGCGCAATGGAGAATTTACGGTAAATATCGCTTTGGTGCAGAACTCTGTACCTGTGTTCGGTGTTATTTATGTGCCTGTTAAAAAAGAACTTTATTTCGGGATCGAAGGTGCAGGGGCTTATAAATGTTCCGGTATTGTCAGTTTGGAAGATGACGGCGTGGCATTGGAACAGCTGATTGGGAAGTCGGAACAGATACCTTTGAAGGAGGTGCACGATCATCTGATCGTGGTTGCTTCCCGTTCGCACCTGTCGCCTGAAACGGAATCATATATTGCAGATTTGAAGAAGAAACACGGCAGTGTGGAGTTGATTTCGAGCGGAAGTTCTATTAAAATCTGTCTGGTTGCTGAAGGTAAGGCTGATGTATATCCGCGTTTCGCTCCGACGATGGAATGGGATACGGCTGCAGGACATGCGATAGCCCGTGCTGCAGGGATGGAGGTATATCAGGCTGGAAAGGAAGAACCTCTGCGATATAACAAGGAGGATTTATTGAATCCGTGGTTTATCGTTGAGCCAAAAAGAGAACACTAAATAATGTTTATATGACATTTGAAATTGTATTTGTACTATTATCCCTATTGGGAATGGTAGCGGCTTTGGTAGCAGATAAGATGCGTCCGGGCATGATACTTTTTTCGGTAGTGGTTTTGTTCCTGTGTGCCGGCATTCTGACTCCTAAGGAGATGCTGGAAGGGTTTAGTAATAAAGGGATGATTACCGTTGCTCTGCTGTTTCTGGTGAGTGAGGGTATTCGTCAGTCGGGCACATTGGGACAAGTGATTAAGAAGTTGCTTCCGCAAGGAAAGACGACAGTATTTAAGGCACAGTTGCGTATCTTACCTTCGGTGGCATTTATTTCTGCCTTTCTGAATAATACGCCTGTTGTGGTTATTTTTGCCCCGATTATCAAGCATTGGGCTAAGTCGGTGAATCTCCCGGCTACGAAGTTTCTGATTCCTCTTTCTTATGTGACTATTTTGGGAGGTATCTGTACCTTGATCGGTACTTCTACCAATCTGGTGGTGCACGGTATGATATTGGAGGCCGGATTTGAAGGCTTTTCTATGTTCGAGCTCGGAAAGGTGGGTGTTTTTATAGCTATTGCCGGTATCATTTATATATTTCTTTTCTCTAAACGTCTTTTGCCGGATGCACGTCCGGATACGGCTGTGCCGGATGAAGAAGTAGAAGAAGGGGAGAAGTTGCATCGGGTAGAGGCTGTTTTGGGTGCCCGTTTTCCCGGTATCAATAAAAAACTGAAGGATTTTAATTTCCAACGTCATTATGGTGCAGAGGTAAAAGAGATCAAGACACGTAACGGACAGCGCTTCGTCACTAACTTGGACGATGTGGTACTTCATGAAGGGGATACGCTTGTTGTGATGGCTGATGATACTTTTATCCCGACATGGGGGGAATCTTCTGTGTTTGTCTTGTTGACGAACGGGAATGAGCCGGATACTACCGGGAAGAAGAAGCGTTGGTTTGCTTTGTTGTTGCTGGTGCTGATGATTGTGGGTGCAACGGTAGGGGAGCTTCCGGTAACGAAGGAGATGTTTCCGGATATCAAGTTGGATATGTTTTTCTTTGTGTCTATTACTACTATTATTATGGCATGGACGAATCTGTTCCCTGCCCGTAAATATACTAAATATATTTCGTGGGATATTCTGATTACGATTGCCTGTGCCTTTGCTATCAGTAAGGCGATGGTGAACTCCGGCGTGGCGGATAGCGTTGCGAAGTTTATTATCGGATTGAGTGATGATTACGGCCCGCATGTGTTGCTTGCAATGGTATTTATTATCACGAACTTGTTTACGGAATTGATTACTAATAATGCGGCAGCGGCTTTGGCGTTTCCTTTGGCACTGTCAATCTCTGCATCTGCCAGCTTCTCGACACCGATTGGTTATCAGACAAATTTGATTGTGCAAGGTATCGGCAACTATAAGTTTACGGATTTTGTACGTATCGGGTTGCCGCTTAATATTATCACTTTCTTAATCTCTGTTATTCTGGTTCCGTTGATCTGGAACTTTTAAATAAAATTGTAAATGGAAGAAAAGAACCATATATATCCGATATTTGACCGCATGATGACGCGGCAGGACAAAGAAGAGCTTTTGGGGCAACACAGTGTGATGATCTGGTTTACCGGATTGAGTGGTTCCGGAA
>DXOJ01000758.1 GCA_019412865.1 Bacteroides sp.
AAGAGACAGGGATACCTGATGCCGGACGACGGCTTGGGACTGGTAGAAAGAACTTATACCGGTTATTATATACGTAAATTTCTTGATGAAACCCTTCCTTTTGAGAAACTCTATTTCGGAGGTAGCCAGACAAGCTGGAAGGAGTTACGTTTAGCGGAAGTATTGCTGAATTATGCCGAAGCGCAGAACGAAGCTAAGCAGGGACCGGATGATTCTGTTCATGATGCGATAAATGCCGTAAGAGACCGTGCCGGACTACCGGATCTTCCGGAAGACCTTGATTATACAGGAATGAAACAGAGAATTATACAGGAACGGAAAGTAGAACTGGCATTCGAAGGACATCGTTTTTGGGATTTAAGACGTTGGAAACTGGCAGAATCTGTATTGAATAACAAGTATTTCCATGGTATGAAGATTACCGAAGAAGATGGAGTGAAACATTATGAGGTATTCGAATTGAATATGCTTCCTAAACAAGTCTTTTTGCCGAAGCACTATCTGATGCCAATAAATATCGGTGAAATGGAGAAGAACCCTAATTTGGGCAGTAACAATGACGGATATTAAAAAAACTACGGATATGAAAAGAATCAATCATTGGCTGATAATATGTTTTGTTTTGCTGTTGACTGTTGCATGTACTTCCGGCAAACAGAGTAAATCGGCATCCTGGCAGGATTTGCATTATGGACCTGATTCGCTACAGACGATGGATGTATATCTGCTGGAGAACAGGACTGTCGATACTCCTTTAATGATTCTTGTGCATGGAGGAGGTTGGATGGCAGGCGATAAGAAAGATGCCGATTTTATGAAAACCGCCTGTTATGCCAACGGCATGAATGTGGTGAATATCAACTACCGGATGGGGGATGGAATCTGCTATAAGCAGATGATGGAGGATATGACGGATGCAGTCCGCTATGTACTGGCCCATGCAGAAGAATGGAATATTAAAAAAACAAATTATGTGATGTGGGGCGGTAGTGCCGGAGCTCATTTATCTTTATTGTATGCGTATAATTATGATAAAGAAGATGTTATTTCATTAGTCATCACTTTGGGAGCACCTACCAGACTGGATGCTTTGGATGCCTTGTCGGGTGCAAAGCAAAGCGATATTGAAGGACTGTTACCAATCGTTACCGGTAAACCGTGGAACAGTGACACTTCTCAGCTGGATGTCGATTATCAGCTGGCAAGTCCTTATTACGGAAAAAACTTTAAGCCTACTTTCCTGATACATGGAGAAAAGGATACGATCGTCCCGAAAGTTCAATCGGAGATGTTGAGTGATCTTCTAAAACAGAAAAATGTTCCCGATACGCTGGTTATCCTTCCTAATGGGGGGCATGGAGGTGAAAATACTCCTCTGGAAGTTTCGGAAAAGGTAAATGCGGCAATGTATAAATGGATTTTGAAATACAGCAAATAATAAAAAGAGTATACTATGAATGCAATAAATAAACTGAAACTATCTTTATCGGCAGTGCTCTTCTCCTTTTTGGGAATAGCTTGCAGTGATATAGATGATAACTTGGTGAACTATCCGGTAGTAGCGGAGGTGAATACCGTCTACTACATTGATTCGGAGTCGGGAAATGACGCTAATAGCGGAGAATCTGAATCGTCTGCATGGAAAACGTTTGCTAACATTAACCGTGTTATTTTTCAGGCGGGTAATCGTATTTTACTGAAGAGAGGGAGTGTATGGACCGGACAGGTTAGTCCTAGAGGGGCGGGTACACCTTCCAATCCAATCATTCTTGGAGCTTATGGCGAAGGAGAAAAACCGATTATCAATGGAAATGGTGAAGCAAAGGCGGCCGTTTACCTGAAGAACCAGTCGAATTGGGTAATTCAGGATTTGCAGGTGTCTAATTATGCGGATGTACGGGGGGATATCTATCGATGCGGGATTTTGGTCGAAAATGATAACGGAGGAACTGTCAGCAATATTAAGATTCTGAATAATACGGTTCGTGATGTGTCCGGTTCCTTCAGATATGTTGGTGCTTTTCATCCGCATCAATATGGAGGGATAGCTGTCAATGTAATAGGGCAGAATGCCACAGATAAATATGATAAGGTCCTGATTGAAAATAATACCGTAGAGAAAGCGGGACGTACGGGAATTGTAGTATGGGATAATCTTTTTGCCAGTGATCTGGAAGCTTCCACGAATGTAGTAATACGTAATAATTCGGTGAAAGACATTGATTCGGACGGTATAATCACCTACGGCTGTTATGGTTCTTTAATCGAACATAACGTAGCCAATGGCTGCGGCTCTTACCGGGAGGACGGTCAGTTTAATGGCTCGGCAGCTATTTGGTGTACTCGTGGAAAGGACTGCATCATTCAGTATAATGAGGCTTATCATACGAAAGCGCTGGAGGGAAATGATGACGGAACCGGATTTGACATTGACATGGATGCTGTTAATTGTATCGTACAATACAATTATAGCCACGATAACGAGGGAGGATTTATGTTGTTTGTAGACGCGTCTAATTCGTCCGGTAGTATTGTACGCTATAATATCAGTCAGAATGATCGGAAACGTGTCTTCATGATTGCAGGAGGAGTGACTCCGAATACGCAGATTTATAATAATACCAT
>DXOJ01000759.1 GCA_019412865.1 Bacteroides sp.
TTGAATAAGTATGGATCTTGGTAATTATGGAATCGGCGGAAACGAAGTGAAGATTGACGCTTCCGAAGGTATTGCGGAAATTCCACAAAATCGAACCTTATTGGTGGAACAGCTGACGAAGGATGAGGCGGTGGCTCCCGAAGTGGTTGCAGGTCTGACCAACATTGACGAAGTCTTTGCACATTTCCGGCCGGAAATAGATATCGAGTTCGCGGATGCGGACGGTGCTCCCGTAGAGGAAAATTTCCGTTTCCACAATGTCGGTGATTTTTCTGTCAAGAAAATGACGGAGCAGAGTTCATTCTTGTCCGGCCTGAATGCGGAAAAGCAGTTTGCGGACAGGATGGAGAAGTCGTTGCGTTCCAACAAGGTGCTGCAACGGGTGCTGGAAAATCCGGAGACACGTGGAGCGTTTGTCAATGCGATTTCTGCCATTTTGGACGATTTGAAGAACAATGAGAAGTCTAACTCCACTAATGAATGATAGTTATGAGCGAACAGAATACACAAAGAGAAGCAGCCGTACAGCAGCAACAGGCTGTGGCGCAGTCCAGAAATCTGAACGCTGAATTGCAGATTCTGGCTAAGTTTGGCGGTTTCAATGTCTTGGAATCTTCCGTGGACGGCATACAGAACATGAATCCGGAGCGTAAGGCACGGCGGAACATATTCCTTTCCGACCCTGAACGGGCGGCTGAGCGCAAGGAGCTGGAAAAACGGCTTGAGATGTGGGTCGATATGTTGAAAGGCAACAAATCCATCAGCGAGATGGTGGAGCTGTGCCAGAAGAAGTCTGCGGCGGTGTCCGGTCTGCTATCCCAGAACCAGCTGAAAGCGGTGGAAGAGGTCAGGCAGTTGGAGAAGTCCTACCGCACGGTCATGCTCTTCTACAAGAATACGGATTCCGACAAGATCAAGAATATCTCCATTGTGAACGCTTCGATGAGCCAGCTTACCGATTTGGACAACTCCTTCTTTATCGATGCCATTGCAAACGAGCTTCGTGCGAATTATGACCGTTTGGACTTGCGTACCAACTATTCCCTGCTGGTTATCCCGGGATATTTGGGTTCCAACAAGGTTGTTGAAAAATGGGCAAAGATTGCGCATGACAACAAGGTGATGATTTACACGGATTTCGCTGATCTGGAAAAACCGGATGATGTCATTGAAATGTTCTTTGATTCCAATCTTTCGGGAGGCGATGTGTACAAGTCCAACGTATGTATGACCTGCAACTATCTGGTAGGACGGGGACGCTATGCAGAACTGGGCGAAACCGAAGACTTGCTGATTCCTCCTTCTGCGGCATTGGCCGGCAGTGTGTACAAGACGGTAATGGCACAGGTTACCGCCGGTAAGAAGTATGGTTCCATGAGCGAAGTGGACGGGGTTGCCTTCAATCTGAAAAAAAGCGAGATTTCCGAAATCGAGAAGATTGGCCTGATTCCGATGGTGAAGGAATACGGCAAGGTGATGGCTTTCTCTGCCAAGACATTGTTCAATGGGGACAACTTGGGATTGCAGACCTATTCCGTAGTCCGTGTGTTCGATTGGGTAACGAAAGTGCTGATGGATTTCCTCAACCGCCGTGCCTTTGAGAACTGGAACAGCAAGGCGGAAAGGGATTTGCGTGGTCAGATCAGCAAGTTTTTGGATAGCATACAGGGTCCCGGACGCTTGATTGAGAAATTCAAGATTCTTCGTTTCGAGCGCGATCCGAAGCAGAAAGACCGTATTTTCCTCGACATTCACCTGACTCCTTATTTCCCGGCAAAGAGTTTTGTCATCAAGTTGGAAGGTACAAAAGGGGATGACGAGAACGACTGGAACAGCGACTATGCACAGGATGCATAGGTAAGTCCTTGCAGGGACAGCCGGAGTGTGCCGGTTGGAACACCCGGTTGTCTCTTTTTCACATTCTAAAAAATTCTCACCATGTCAGATGTGTTCAAGAATATAGCTGACGCCGCCGGTAGCAGCAGCGTCAGACGGGGTTTTGCCGACCTTTTTTCAGCCTCCAAGGCGGCTTTGGACGAGATTCAGGCGGGTCTGGGCGGAATCCTTCCTTCCATGCCGGGTATGCCTGTCGCCAAGTTCGGCGACCTGTCCATCGGGATAGACATGCATCCTACCGTTACCCCTCCCTCTCCCATCATGCCTGTGCCTCATGTAGGCAAGGTGTACGACCTCATGGCAGACCTCATGGCCGGCATGGCGGCTGCCATGCCGTCTGCGGCTGATGGAGTGGCCGGAGTGGCGTGCAACATCCTCAAGAGCATGGCTCCGTCGGTCAAGGTTCATAACCAGTGGATTGCGCAGGCAGGTATCGGCATCGTGCATCTGCCGGCATTTGTATTGCATCCGGCTCCGTTGGTCAGCGGTATGTCCGAGTCGGAGATGTGGATGGGCAGTTCCACTGTCCTGGCGGACGGTGCGCCCTGTTCCTCCCTCACACATCCGGCACTCTCATGCAACATTGTGGGAATACCGACGATTCCCCGCAAGGGGAAGCCCAGGAAGGTGAGCAAGGCCCTGCTTGCCCCCACTTCCATGCTCTCCACCATCACATCCGTAGGAAATCCCGTGATTGTGGGAGGATCGCCTACCATTGATGTGTTTGCGCTGGCGATGAAACTGGGGCTGAAAGGATTGTCAAAGTTCGGAAAAAAAATATCCCATCTGCTGCATGGATTGATAGACAAGGCGGGATTGAATCCCCGGCTTGCCAGGATTCTCAAGAAAACAGCTTGCATCATATTCGGTGAGCCGGTGGACGCTGCTACGGGCAGGGTCTATCACACCAATGTGGACTTCGAGCTTCCGGGTCCGATTCCCGTCGTATGGGAACGTACCTATTACAGTGATGCCGCCGTGGACGGTCCGTTGGGATACAATTGGCACCACAGCTACAATCTGGGAATACGGCAGCTGGAGGAAGGGGCGTTCGCATTCCGTCATGCTGACGGACGGGAGTCCTTCCTGCCTGCGCTGAAACTTGGAGAATCCCATTTTGACCGCAGGGAACAGCTGGCATGGACACTCGATGACCGGGGTTACATGCTTACGGACATCCGGGGGTTGCAATACCGTTTTGACGGTCCTGAAAACCGCTCCGGTTACCGCATGGTATCGGGCATTTCCACGAAGGACGGATTCCGGATCCGCTTCGAATACGCTTCGGGGGGAAGGCTGGCAGGAATCATATCCTCACGGGGAGAATTCCTGAAGGTGGAAACCGACGAGTCGGGACGGGTACTCTGCGTATCCGTACATCAGGACGGTGAGGAGGTGAAGCTGGTCCGTTACCGTTACGATGACCGGGGCGACATGGTGGAAACCATTGACGCGTTGGATGTCAGCAAGCATTTCGTCTATTCCGGCGGACACCTGCTGGTACAGCTTACCAACCAAGGGGGCATGTCCTTCCATTGGGAATATGAAGGTAAGGGAGAGAATGCCCGCTGTGTGCATACATGGGGCGATGGAGGCGTGATGGAATATTTCATCCGTTACGGCAAGGGATATACCCATATCCGTAACGGGGAAAATGCCGAAACCGAATATTATTACGGTGAGGACAAACTCATCTACAAGATAGTGGATGCCAACGGGGGAATTACCCGCCGCCAGTACAACAGCTTTCAAGAGCTGGAGGTCACGGTCAACCCCGAAGGCTACACCCATAAGACTTCCTACAACGAATTCGGCCAGCCGGTCCGGATAACGGACGAGAACGGCGAGGACACCTTTCTGGACTACGACGGCAACCGCAACCTCGTCTCGCTCTACACTCCGGGCGGAAAGAGGCTTTCATGGGACTATGACGGACTGGACCGCGTCGTCAGCCGGACCACACCGGGCGGAGAGACAGTGAAATATGCCTACGAGGGAGGCGTGTTGCGTACCATAACGGACGGACAGGGCCGGGTTTACACGCTCACGTTCAACGACAGGTACGACCTGGAGCTGCTGCAGTTCCCCAACGGGCTGTTCCGCCGGTGGGAGTACGACGGCAGGGGAAGGCTTGTGCAGGCGGTGGATGTGAAAGGCAATGTTACCCGTTATGCCTACGACCGTGCGGACAACCTGGTACGGCTGGAAGAACCGGACGGCAACGTGCACCGGTTTGAGTACGATGCCATGGGGAACATGGTACATGCCAGCGACAACATCCGCGAGGTCAGGTTCACCTATGGGGCACTGGGAGTACTGAAAAGCCGCGAGCAGGAACGGCACCACATCACCTTCGGCTACAACAGCGAGTTGCAGCTCCGGCGCATCGGCAACGAGGCGGGCGACAACTATTTCTTCGAGCTGGACGGGCTGGGACTGGTCGTTACGGAAACCGGCTTCGACGGTATGCGGCGTGAGTACGAGCGCGACGGTGCGGGCCGTGTCACCCGTGTGAACCGTCCCGGAGGAAAATGGACGGAATACCAGTATGATGGACTGGACAATATCCTGAAGGAGGAACAGTATGACGGGGAGGTCTCCCTCTACACGTACGACAAGGACGGCATGCTTGTCAAGGCGAAGAACAGCGAGAACCTGCTGGAGTTCACCCGTGACAGGAAGACGGGACTGGTTACCGAGGAAAGGCAGGGAGAATACACCGTCAGCCGTACCTATGACGGCGAAGGCAGCTGTACCCGCATCACCAGCAGTCTGGGAGCGGACATCCGTCATACCTATGACCGAGAGGGTAATTTGCAGACCATGCAGGCGGGCGAAGGCTGGCAGGCATCATGGGTGCGTGACAACACGGGATTGGAGGTGCAGCGCACCTTCTCCGGTGGCGTAACAGTCTGCACCGAGCGCGACTGTTTCGGGCGCGAGGTGCGCAAGTCGGTTCGGTCGGGAGGCATCGAGCGTGGAGCATACCGCTATGAGTGGGGGATTGCCAACCGACTGCTTTCTAAGGAGAACGAGCTGACGGGAACGGTCATGCGCTACGACTATGACCGTTTCGACTTCCTCATCCGGCAGGAAATTACCCAGGGTTCGGAAACGGACGTGATTTACCGCGTACCGGACTTCGTGGGCAACCTCTTCGGGACTCCGGACAGGAAGGACCGCAAATACGGTGCCGGGGGAAGACTGCTGGAGGACCCGGATTGTTTCTATCACTACGATGATGAAGGGAACCTCATTTTCCGTGAGTTCAAACGGTTGCAGGAAACGGGCGTAAGGTACGATCGCAAGCGCATGGAGAAGGAGCGCGGCGTCCGCTGTCTAGCTACAGGTACGGGATGGCTCTACGAGTGGAGTTCCAATGGTATGCTAAAGAAGGTTATACGTCCGGACGGAAGACCGGTGGAGTTCCGCTACGATGCGCTGGGACGCCGCACCGCCAAGCAATATCTCAGTAAGGTCACACGCTGGGTGTGGGACGGAAACGTGCCTTTACATGAGTGGAGCTACAAAATTCCCGATATGCAGCCGGATAAGGAAGAAAACGTTCCGTCAAAAGAGCCGACAGAGAATATTACCACCTGGGTATTTGAAGCAGGCACATTTGTACCAATGGCGAAGATACAGCATGGCAAGCAATATTCCATCGTGTCTGACTATTTGGGAACACCCATCCAGATGTTCGACGAACATGGAAATAAGACATGGGACTGTATACTGGATATTTATGGGGAAATTGCAACTTTTTTTGAAGGACATTCTTTGAATGAGTGTCCGTTCAGGTATCAGGGGCAGTATGAGGATGAAGAAACAAATCTATACTACAACCGTTTCCGTTATTACTCTCCTAAAACAGGAAGCTATCTGTTGCAAGACCCAATTGGTTTAGTCGGAAACAATCCAACTCTTTATGGATATGTTTATGACACCAATAGTTGGTTAGACCCATTTGGACTTACAGCCGAAATATATAAATTGGTTGCAACAAAGAGCGGTTATTATGATGTGTATGAATGGGGAAGCGATACCCCTGTTGGTAAAACGTGGTTAAATGAAGGCGATATTTGGAAAATAGGAGAAACCGCAGATTTCAGAAGAAGGAAAAACGGCTCAGAAATTCAAAACAGATATAGCAAAAAATGGTTAGATAATAACAAATTAGATTATCAACCATTACAGCGTTCTCCAAATAAATCTGCAAAACCTTCTTTCCAAAATTTTGAAACAAGCCGTATAAAGAAGTTTGAAAAACGATTTGGTAAAAAGCCAGCAGGTAATAAATG
>DXOJ01000076.1 GCA_019412865.1 Bacteroides sp.
TGTTTACGGAACTAACTTCGTGAAAGGTTTGATGGCTCCGATGCCATGGTCTAAGCTGATGGTTACAGGTGGAGTAGAACCTACTAAAGAAAACCTGACTGCATGGATTAAAGCCGGTGTATTCTGCGTAGGTATGGGCTCTAAACTGTTCCCGAAAGATAAGGTAGCAGCAGAAGACTGGGCTTATGTAACTGCAAAATGTGAAGAAGCTCTCGGCTATATTGCTGAAGCTCGTAAATAAGATTAGAGAGCGAAAGCTATCTATAATAAAAAGAGGTTGATGCGACAGTCTCTTTTAAAATATGCCTCGAGGGTTAGTTAGTTTAGTTAGTATATGAGGCATATTTTCATTTTGTTTAAAGGTGTTTAAAGGGGATAGGCCATCGGAATGAGTGACTCATTTCGGTGGCTTGTTTTTTTATTTCCTTTTTATATGTTGTCGATGTTCGAATATATAAATGGGCAGGAATATTAACAAGAAGCAGAGAACACTGATGAGGAGCAGATAACGGTTGTAGAGATACTCTCCCTCCTGGGGAGGAGCACTTAACAGGCATCTTAAGCAATCGCAGTCCATATCCTGACTGTCGTGCTGGCAAAGCAAAAAGCAGAAAGTAAAGAGGACAATACCTAATAACAGGCAGATGATTAGTAGATTTCTGCGATAATGTGTGTGTCTTTTGTCGGGTTTTGATAAAGAAGAAACCATGTTTTGTTCTGATAGTTATCAATGTAAAATGAAAGAAATAAAGGGCAGACAATGCCTGAATAGGATTGTCCTGCCCGATACTATTGATTATTGGTAGGAAATATACTTTTAATGGTTATTCCGGAACATAAATAATCTCACCGTTATCCAGTTCGTAGGCTATCCCTACTTTTCTTCCTCTTTTCCCTGAATCCTCCTCTTTCTGACCGGAAGGCTTGTAAGTGTTTATTTTCTTTCCTTCCTTGGAGATGATTTCCATATTTTCTTTACCAGGATTCTTCACGATGGTGAAATCTTCCTGTCCGAAAACTTCCGTCATATTCATGTGCATCACCATTGCTACCATCAATGCCACGGCAAATACCATCGCTACGTCGAACAAGTTTACTACTACACTTAGCGGGTCGGTATCCTCTTCTTTGAGGAATTTGCTGACTCTTCTATTTCTTTTCATTATTGGACTCTCCGGTTGTTTCGTTTAATACTCTTGATACATAATCGAGGTTGTTGACATCTTTGGCATACCAACGTTGTTTGAACTGCATGGATATCAGTCCCACAGCACTAATAACCAGACCCACAACGGTCGTTGCAAATACTACCTGCATATTATATGCCATTCCGGATATGTCTCCTGTAGAAAGTCCAACAAGTGCCGGACTCATGGAAATCAATGTTCCTATCAATCCGAGAACCGGACCTATCTTAGCCAACATTTTAGAAAGAGACACATCTTTCTCTGCTTCATTCTCGAATTTTGTTATCAGGAAGTCTGAATAATCTGCACTGGCCGGATGGTAGAGCAGATCGCGGAGATAACCCATATATAGTGAATTGTCTTTGTCGGGTAAAGCTGCTTTCAGATCGTCTATCCGTGCATCTTTAATGAGTTGGTCCAGTGCTTTGTCATTTTTACGTTTGGTCATGTACATGTTGTAGGTGCCTCCGATCAAAATAAGTGAGCGAACGAACAGGCACAGCAAAATAATGATATCGGGTATAAGTAAACTGTTTGCTACCCAGAATAATAATTTAGAAATGAGTTCCATATATATATTTTATTGATTGATTTTACTTCTTTTTTTTAATTCTCTACGTTGTAATAAAGGCCATTTCAGCTTGTTCCAGGCGAATCCGATAAGAAACAGGACAACGAACAGACCGATGGACAAGATAATAGCTTTCCAGTTGAGCGCCTCTTCGGTGGCAGCATAGGTCGTTTTCCCATTGACAGTGGTCAGTAGTCCGAGGATACAGATGAATAAGCTGACAAGGAAATGAACTTCCAACCGGAGATCGTCTTCGGGTACAAGATACTTCATCAGCCGGCTTAATAATGGGATGGCGATAACCACTATCCCTGCAAGTGACCAGGCTGTCACTGAAAAGTCTACGCCAGGTAACCGGAAGATAGCTTCTGTGAGATAGTAGAATAATACGGGGAAGAGCAACAAGCTGGGATACCAGCGAAGTAATTCCGCCCACCATAAATTCTTCTTACCATAAAGTCCGCGCAGGAAAGCCACGCAATAGCCGAAGCAGAGTGCTGACTCAAGCGTTATGATAATAGCCATGTTTTGCAATGCTTCCGTGTTCTGCAGATAATCAGCAATCTGTGTCTTTGACTGGAGAATAGCATACTGCCAGGTGCCGGCCACAAAAAGACCGGCAATCAGGCTGTATATTACGGTTTGCCAAAGTTTCCAGAAACTGAGTTTGAAACTGCAGTTAATCACGATAAACAGCATTAATATGTGAATGATTAACTCCATATTACATTACTTTTTCCGTTTCTTTTTAAGTATTAGCAGCATGACAACAAATGCTACCAGAACAATACCTGCGATAAGGCCTCCATTCAAAGAGTTTTGCTCTTCCTGTGCTCCTTGTACGGCATCGCTCGATTGTTTCTTCAATACCATGCCTCCTTTGGTCGCTTCTCCGTCCAGGGTGGCTTGTTTCATTTGTTTCAGTTCCTTGTTGTAGTTGGCTGCGGTTTGCGCATCTACTTGAGAGGCGATGAACTGCTGTAATTTGGCATTGTCTCCGGTAAATCCGCTGCCCGAAGGACCGAACTGTCTGACAAGGTCTGTATGCAGCTTGGCAATATTGGAGAGTTGCTCCGGAGAGGCTTTCCAATATCCTTTGCGGGCAGTTTCCATCATAACGGCGGTCACTTCCTGTAAAGCTGCGGGATTCTGTTTTTCAAAGAAGTCTTTTACATTCAGTTTGTATTTGTCTTTGACATATACATCATATATGTTATCCCAAAGTTCCTTGTCGATAGCAGTAGGTTTCATCACATTCCAGCCATACGTATTCGTTACAGTCTGGGCAACCTCGCTTGCAGCAGAAGAACCGCCTTTCATTTTCTCTTTGATATAGGTAGGATTCAGAATCGTTGTACGGCTTTCTACACCGACTGCTTCTTTAAGTTCCTGCATTTTCATGTTGTTGCGGTTCCGGTAGTCGCTAAGATAAGCGTCCGGGTCTTTACCGGTAACATTGCGTACGGCAAGATTCATACCTCCCATAAATTCATATACGTGGTCGAGGCTTAATGCTCCCCAAGTGTTGCTTTGGCGGGGCTGAACGACCACATCAGTACTGTTCAATGCTGCTTCAAAAGCAAATTTCTGAAAGACTTCCCAGTGTTTTTCGTCACCGTAGAAGGCTCCCATATTGTTGAGGTAAGTATCTGCAATTTCCGATTCACTTTCCCAGCGGTCGCCGGATTCCACCATTCCCTGAATTCCTGTACCATACATGCCATTAGCACCTCCGAATACTCGGAAAGAAGCCATTTCGCGTGCATCTTTCGGACTGACACCTTTTTCGGTCAACACTCTTTCAGCTTCTACCACACTGGCGGCTACCTGATTTTCAAACTTGTCGTCTTTCGCTGCCGCAGCCATTTCTACTGCACGGTTAATCAGGAAGAGGCGGGAAGCGGCGATATCACGGAGTTGTCCGGAAGTCTGGACTACTACGTCGATACGCGGACGTCCCAGTTCGGCTGAAGGAATCAGTTTTAGATCACTGACACGACCGAATGCGTCACGAACAGGTTCTACTCCCAGCATATACAGTACTTGAGCAATAGTAGCCCCACCGGTTTCTATAAATTCGGAAGACCAGAGAGTATAACTCACTTTACGTGGAATTGAATCATTGTGACGTTGCTTGTAAGTATCAATCGTTTGTTTGGCTAAAGCGATACCTTTTTCCCAAGCGGATTCTGTAGGAGTTGCTTCGGCATTGATAGCATACATATTACGTCCGGTTGGTAAAGCATTCGGATTAGCAATCGGATCACCTCCGGGAGTAGGAGCGGTGTATCCACCTTCCAATGCATTCATCAGACTGCTTAACTCTTTTTCGGGACTTGTCAGAAGTGCGTTCTTGTAGTTGCCTACATTCTTGATTGTACGTTCTACTTCAGCGATGGCAAGTGCCAGCTCGATTTCTTCTTTATTGTATTCTTTCGGAGCTTTTCCCATAGCGGCCATCATGGCAGCCATACCTTGAGGTTTTTCTTTATTAGCTTTCATTCCGGCTTCCATTTTCTTCAATGCTTCCGGACTTGCTCCCATAGACTTAGCCATTTTCATAGCTTTTTCAGGATCCATGTTGGCGCCCATTTTCTTCATAGCCTCTTTCATGCTTTCGGGCATTTGACCATGAGGAGAACCCTCTTTAGAGACAGATGCCGGATGTCCTTTACCAGCTTTCTTTTCATCGGATTGTTCACTCTTTGCCGATGCAGCCATCATCATTGCCATCATACCTTTCGGAGCATTGCGGTCTGCTTCTATTTGACGAGCCTTGGCTAGTTCCTGTGCGGTGATACCGGCAGTACGACAAATCAGTTCATCTGTGGCTAGTGCAGGATTAGCGAGTAACTTTTCTACCAGATGGCGAGCAGGAGTCAAGTACTGTTGTGTAAAGAGGCTGCGGTGCTTGCTAACGGCATCTGTCGCTTTACCACGTTGCTTGTCAAGAGCCAGCAGACTGTATGCGATAGGTTCTGTAGCCATTGCATAGACGGAAGAAGTGATCCGTTCCGCTTCATAAGGAACTCCCATTGTGTAGAGTTGTCCGGTGATTTTCTCGGTAGCCAGTTCTTCTGCGAAGTTTTCTACACGGGCGATTTCATCTTCCGTATATGGTTTGTTGGCAATGCTGTCCAAACCTAAATCACGGTGAATTCCCATTTTCACAGTCAGCGTTTTGACAGCTAATGATTCCTGATCTTTATTCTCTTTGTGAGAGTTATTGTAAATCTTGATTTTTTCCATCAGCTCCCGATAAATACCACGCACACTGCTTTCAAGGAAAGGAGGAGTGAGGTACGACTGTATGGTGGCATACGAACGGCGTTTAGCCATCATTCCTTCACCAACATTACCAATAGAGTAGATATAGAAGTGCGGAACTGCTCCAACCAGGCGATCCGGCCAGTCGTTGCTGCACAATGCCACTTGTTTTCTGGGAGTAAATTCAAGACTTCCATGTGTACCGAAATGGATCAGTGCGTCAGCCTTGAAACCATGTTGCATCCATAGATAGGAAGCAATATAAGTATGAGGAGGAGCCATATTAGTGCCATGAATCACTTGGAAGGAGTTGTCCCCGCTTCCGGCAGCATTTTGTGGCATTAAGACTACATTCCCGAATTGCAGACGGGCAATACCCAATTTACCGTCGTTAGTCGCCATATAGTTGCCGGGGAATTCGCCGAAAGCATCCACCACTTCCTGATATTTTTCAGGGCGGAGTGACTCTTTCACCCAACTTTCATATTGATCTTTGGTGATAAGTTCGGGATGTCCTTTTTGCATAAAGTCATTAAAGGCTCCCTCTGCGTAAGAGTTGAACACAGCGCCTTGAGCCTGTATCATTTTACCCAGTTCTTCAGCATTTGCAGGCAGACCGGATATGTTGTATCCTTCCTGTTTCATGCGGACCAGAAGATTGTATAGGGAAGGAACCACCTCCATACCGGCAGCGGTCAATGCATTTTGCCCCGGACCTTTATAATAGTAGATAGCTACCTTCTTCTCGCTGTTCGGCTTAGTATTCAGATTCAAATAATTATTGATTGTGGATACGAAAGTCTTCAAGCGTTCGGGTACTGCATACGAATGGCGCAATCCTTCTTCATCCTCATATTGTGCAAAGAGAGCGAAAGGACGGATGGCACCGTCGATTTCCGGAGTCACGATACTTTGTGACATAAATCCTCCTGTCATTCCCATCGGATCTTTCTCCCATTCGTCTACCAGACTGTTGATGGTGAGCGGAGCAAACAAGAGGATATTCTTAGCTTTCAGATAATCCACCATTTTGTCTCCCATGCGTCCGTGTGCCATGTTGATGATTGCGTCTGGCTGCACTTCGTCAATAAATGACATGAATTTCGTCATTGACTGAACCGGATAAACATTGTAACCTTCTTTTTCAAGAGCCTCAATAAGTCCGGTGGCATCAGCCATTTGTCCGGTTATCATGATTTTACGTGCTCCTTCTTTATAAAGACGGTTGTCCTTCATGAATTTCTCATAATCTGCCACGGTGAGGAACTCCAGTTCATCATCCGGGTTGGTGAGTCCGGCGTGATAGAGCATGTCACTGGGTCTTTCTGCCGGGTCTTCCACTTCCGGTATGGAAGAGATTTTACCGTCAATAGCTTTACGGATATAATTCAGCATATTCCGGTAGTTGGTTTTTCCTCCGTTGGTCAGATAACCTCGTATCAGATTCTGTTGTACGCTGTCCAGATTACAAATGTTGTTGGCCGGGTTGGTAGCCATGGAAGTATATACAGGAATACCTTTGTCGGCAGCCTGTTGTATCTGTTGACGTTGTTCCTCGACGATACGCAGACCCATTCCGTTGATGAATACCATGTCGTAACCGGTCAGACGGTCGAGGTTGTCGAGCGATACTTCACTGAGTTTGATGGATGAATTGTCGTTGGCTTTCGATATACTTCCCTGCTGTATGGTCTGGAAGTTGATGAAAGCAATCTTTGTAGGACTGAACCAGATATTCCATACGGACATCCCTATCAGAGCTGCAGCAACGGTGCATACACCTAAGATGATTTTACTTTTCTTTTTCATTTCTCTTATTTTTAGCTTTGTATGTAGTTTTATCTTTTCTATTTTCTGAAGAACCTGTCTACGTCTAATGCAAGTCCGATGGAGAAGTTGGTTCCCTGGGTATAAGGAGAGTTTGCGTCATAATAGCTTGGAACATAATTAAATATGTTGTTGACGGCCATATTCAGGCTGACTCCTTTCCAGATCCCTTGTGTCAACGTCAGGTTCCACATCGTATATCCCGGATAAGTCACTCCGGTAGTCCCTTCATCCGGATTATTGCCCACATATTTATTGGTTTCTACTTTGGATAACGCACGTCCGTTCAGGGAAAGATTGAATTGATAATTATCCCATGATTTGCCGTATTCGATACGTGCGGTCGCTGAATGTGGGCGGGTACTGGAGAATTTCATTTGTCCGTCGCACATAAACTCGTGGAGGTATCCGTAAGAAACACGTATTCCCAGACCACAAGGATATTTGGCGGAGGCGTTGATATCCACACCGGCGATGTCTACTTTCTCTGTATTGATATATAGCTGTGCCCATCTTCCGTCAGTGTCGCGGAATGAAGTCAGGTCGATCCGGTCATTGACAAGGTTGTAATATCCTGAAACGGTAAAATTGTAACGGTTCTTGGTATATTCCGCCGAGAGCGAGAAGTTGTGGCTCGTCTCCGATTTCAGGTCGGGATTACCATAAATCATCATGGCATTTGCCATGTCGAAGTTCATATACATTTCTTTGAGGGTAGGAGAGCGGAATCCCTGTGAGTATGAGCCACGGAGAGAGCAGTTGGCTATTTTGTACATCAGTCCGATGTGCGGAGATATATGACGTACGTTAGATTGTGAGAAATAGTCGAAACGTACCCCGCTGATTACGTTGAAATGTTCGGTCGGGTTCCAGTCGAACTGTCCGAATGCATCTGCCGAGTGCATGGTATAACTTCCATTGTTGGTAAATTGATAAGACAATAGATAGTCACGCATATAATCTCCTCCTACGGTCAGAATGTTTTTATCGTTGAAGGTGTAATTGTAGAGTGCGCGTACGCTATGTTGCACATTGCTGTAATCGCGGACATCGTATTTGTATGAGGTCAGATAATCACTTTTATCATATTGGTCGAATGTATAGGCAACTTCCAGATTACTCATGATGTTGAAATCATAGTTGGCTTTCAGACCTCCGCTGAAATCACGATAACGGTCTTTGCTATCGCCGGTCTTATCCCGTTCGCGGAAATAATAACCTCTGCGTGCAGTCAGTTTCAACTGTTCAATCGGTCTGTAAACAAGACGTTCTTTCACATTCCATGTGCGGTTTCCGAAGATGGTTGTCACATCTCCTTCCGGTACGTCGTAAGAATCGGACATTGTATGTTGCACATTCGTCTGGCTGTTGAATTTACCGGCTTTGAAACTGAAAGTTCCGCCATATCGTTGGTCGTTATGTTCACCGAAGCGGCTGTTTACATTTAAATTCCATGGGTCCTCGGAATCACGGGTGATGATGTTGATTACGCCACCTACTGCACTGGAACCATAGAGAGTAGAGGCAGCCCCTTTTACAATTTCTACCCGTTCCACGTTATCGAGGTTCAATCGGTTGTAGTCGACGTTGTTTAAAGTTTCTCCTGCCAGGCGTTCGCCATCTACCAGGAAGAGTACAGAGTTTCCTCCGAATCCCTGCATATTGATAGAAACCTGCTGATCCATTGAATAGGAAAATTCAATGCCCGGCAGTTCCGATTGTAATAATTGTCCTACGTTGGTTGCATCTACCTTCTTAATATCGTCTGCTGTGATTACACGAGTGATGATAGGAGCATCTTTCAGTAATTTGGGAGTACGTGTACCTGTGACAACCACTGTTCCCAGGTCAAACTGATCTTCCGATAAGCGGAAACTTAGTCTTTTCTCTTTCCCTACAGTCAGTCTTTTTTCTTGTGGCTGATAGCCTACATACGAGGCGGTGATGAGGTATGTACCGGTTCCGGGGAGTTGTAATGTATATGTGCCGTCGACGGATGTGACGGCTCCGGTTCCTTTACCTTTGATGGAAATCGTTGCACCAGGGAGAGGTTCCCCTTCTGTATCAGTTACACGTCCGCTGATGTGATAAGTTGAGTGTTGTGCTAATGTGGTGCAAGTTGCTATAAATGAAAAAAGCAATAATGATATTATAAATGTAGGTTTCATTCTTGTTGATTGGTTTCATTGTTGTTGTCCTCGAACTCAAGCGGATACTGGAAATCGAAGTCAATATATCCTTTTAGACCTCTGGCATTCATGTAGTTGGTAAAACGGATCGCTGCGTATGTATTGTCTTTCAAACGTATCAAAAAAACTTGGTTTGACATGGTGTATACCGGAGGCATTGTTGCGGTATTAACGTCCAGCCAACTGGAAAGAACAGCATTACGGTAAGACTCTGTGTAGATAATGTTTCCGTCCATCATGCCCGACATGTCAATGGCTATTTTATCGGTTGTCCATTCATCTTCTACAAAATCTTCCGCTTTAGGCAGTTTACCTGTTGCTTTAAACTCGTCGATACTTGTGTAAGTTGTTTTGTAGGCAGCACCCTCGTTGGTTTTTATATCATAACGATGAATAGCGAAATCCCACTTATCAGGAATTTGACTCTCATATTCCTCTCCGATTTTAACGGTGGTAACCGTACGTTCCGAAAGGTTAATGTAGGCCCATTCTGTATATTCAACAGTCTTGACTTGTGAAAAGCTATTCTCCTTGATTTCCATCTCCGTTTCGATGGGGGCATCATAAATATTTTCAAATATTCCATTACAAGCAGAGAGCGACATTGCCGCTCCCACTACTATAGTATATTTGAAAATAGCGTTCCTGCTTCTTTTCATTGCTTATTTAATCGTTTATTGTGCGCTGTTAGTATTGCTTCCAGTAAAGTCTGTTGTAATATCCCATGGCATACTTCCTGGTTTAAAAACTACAGTAATAGTAGTTGTTCCGTCTGACTTAACTGTACCACTTAAACTCGTACCGGTGATTGCCAGAATTTCTCCTGTAGTCTTTTGGGTGTCTGCTTCAAAGCTACCGATATTGAGTGAGTAACTACCGTCGTTTGCTTTAGTAACATTTACTCCCTTTACGGTGAACTTTTCAAAATAATTCATAGAACCACTTGTGTTATTGAAGCCGCTAATTGTAACATCTACTGTACTGCCTGTTGGATTTTCGATGATAACTTTGCAATCTTCAGTAGATTCAGTGGTATTCCCTTCTGGAGTAGTGACTGAAAGAGATAAATGAGTTTGGTATTTATAAGTATCTTTTATATAATAACCAACAGGTGTTTCTCCCTGTATGAAATCAATCTCCATTTTTCCCATAGGTACAGGAA
>DXOJ01000760.1 GCA_019412865.1 Bacteroides sp.
GGTAACAATAAATCTAAAGTTCACAAACTTCTTCATTCTTTGTATTTAATAATTATATATAATCTTCTTCTTACTTACCGCCTGCTGATACAAGTCGTTCTTTACCTGTTCCATAAAGCTCACCCGTTTCTGATTTACCAGTAAGTCTTTCACTTCCGAACGGGCAAATTCATACGGTTTCTCCTCACCAACTCCGCGATAATCGCTCACATTCAGGAAATAATAATAAGCCGTATCTTTCAATTCTACCTGACGGTGTTTGTTTACGTACTCTTCCGGTGCCTCTACTTTCAACGGAATCATGTCCAGGACATCGGTCACGGACACCCATTTATCATAGAAATATTCATATTTCACCGCATTCTGCAAACTATATTTTTCCAGGCTCTCGATAGCATCCTGTTTTTCCGACTTATACCATCTGCGCACATTGTTCAACTGGGGAGCTGTCAACGGCACTTTAATAAACAATCCCTTAATCAACGGACTTTCCAGTTTAAACAATTCCTTGTTTTTGCCGTAATACTCTGCTATCTCGTGTTCGGAAATATCATTCGTCAACTTCTGGTTAATCAACTCCTGCTGATAAGTATGCATTATCAACGCTTTCCGATAATTCTCCACCAGCTTGTCTACATCCACATTATCGGGGATATTGTTCGCAGCTTTCTCATACAATAAAATCTCTTCCGCCCAACTACGAATATAGTGCTCGGTGAAGAGAATGCTATCATCTTTTGACAATCCGACCGGAAGCACGGACATCAAATCTTCTTTATATAAAAAGTTACCGTCCACCTCTACCAAAGGAGTCTTTCCTTTGTGGTCATGCTGTTCCTTGCACGCTCCACAACCAAGAAGGGTAATCAGTAAGAGGACTAATATTCGCATTGGCAACTAAAATCTACTTATTTAAGGTACGAAGATAGTGAATAATCGGTTACATCAGTTATTATTAACTGTTTTTAAAACCTCTTGGTTTATTTCAACCTTACCGGACTCACTCAATTCCCGCATCCAGCACGTGTCAAGATAGCTTCGATAATCCTTTCGAACCCGATCAATTACTTCCCGATAATCATCCGGACCTTTCATTTTTTCGCCTACTACAATAGTAAAAGGATAAGACATCAAAGGATCAAAATAGCCCTTCTTAAAAACCAGTTTATCTATATATTTATTGTCTCCGTTGGCAAAAATTCCTTGTTCAACTTGTATCTTTTCCTCCCCGGATGTATTAAAAGTTTGCCGAAGCTTGTCCGCCCACTCTTTTTCCGGCACTTTCTTCAGCATTTTTTTGGCTTGCTTTGCCGTCTTTTTATCAACGCAATGAAGCACGACTCCTCTATACCGGGGGCTCTCCCACCGATAATCCGACGAATGAAATTTAAAATAAGTAGCCAATCCCGCCCGGTCATTAGCTGCGGGCAAATCTATTTTCTGACGTGTTATCTCTTCCACCAAATAGTTTTCATCAGATTCCCGCAAGGCATAAAGAATTTCCGGATGCTTTTTATCGATATTCCGGCTTTCATAATCCAGCAATGACTTAGCTATAAATCCTTCCAACTGCCGTTTGACAGCTTGAGGATGAGAAGAGGCAAAATGCGTGAACATAGTTCCGGTGTATGCTTGTCCGTCAATCGTAAACAGGGTTTGTTCTGTACGGCCTTTCGCCAGCAGTTCTTCCATTGCCGCCTGATTGGGAGCATACTGCCATGCTTTTTTCAAGCGTTCGAGCACCGCACCTGTACCTTTGTCCAAAATCTCCTTGCGCCGTAACCGTTCCATTAACCTGGCACTGACATTTTCGTAAGCAGCTGTTTCCTCCCGATCCATCACTTTCAAGATATGAATCCCTTCAGGAGTGAAAAAGGGCTGCGATGCCATACCTTTTGCCAGAGAGAAAGCAACATTCTCAAACTCGCTCGTTGTTTCCAGACATTCGATCCATCTACTTTGCTTATCATCCGAGTATATTTCGACCAAACGGTTAAAGTTCAAATCCGGCTGATTCTGTATCATCCGGTATATAGAATCCATCCGCGTTTTTTCTTCTTCTAAATGCCGGGAAGTGATTGTCTGTGGCAAACGTTTGAAAATCTGCATCACTTGTACCCTGCCGCTACGTGCTTTCAATCCCATCTTCTGATAGATAGCACGGGCACAACTATCCATCACTTGCCTGTCTATCAGATAAGATTCTACCAACTCGGTCCGGCATTTCTCCTGTTGTTTACGAAAAACAGAGGTCGTATCAAGTCCGGCAGCCCTGGCTGCTTCCACTTTCAACTTCGATTGAGCGAAAAGTGCCGCATACTCTTTGGACGAAAGTCTGGCATTTGAACGTTCCGCATAACGGCGGTATGCATATTCAAATTCCGAACGGAGTATCTCTCTTCCGTTAACACGCATCAATACCGGATCTTCCTGTGCAAAGACCGCGACCACAAAGAGAGAAATACATCCCAACAACAGGCTTCTTTTCATCATCAATTTTTATTTTTCAAACAACAAACGGTGAGCAGTGAACACCCTGCTGATTATACAGCCTGTTCACCGTTCACCGTTAATAGTTCACCGTATCTATCTATTATTCCGGACGGCTATAGTTAGGTGATTCACTGGTAATCGTCACGTCGTGCGGATGACTTTCCATTACACCTGCATTGGTAATGCGGGTAAACTTAGCGTCATGAAGTTTCTCAATGTTAGCAGCGCCACAGTATCCCATACCTGCACGCAAACCGCCAGTCAGCTGATACACAACTTCGAAAAGCGTACCTTTATAAGGAACACGGGCAGCGATTCCTTCGGGAACAAGCTTCTTCACATCAGCAGTTCCACTCTGGAAGTAGCGGTCTTTCGAACCGTTCTCCATTGCTTCCAATGAACCCATACCACGATAGGATTTGAATTTACGACCATTAAAGATAATAGTGTCACCCGGAGATTCTTCTGTTCCGGCAACCAATGATCCGATCATTACGCAATATCCTCCGGCAGCCAATGCTTTCACCACGTCGCCCGAATAACGCAAACCACCATCGGCAATCAAAGGAATACCTGTACCCTTCAACGCTTTTGCTACATCATAGACGGCTGACAACTGTGGAACACCTACACCGGCAACCACACGAGTTGTACAGATAGAACCCGGACCGATACCTACTTTCACAGCATCCGCACCAGCTTCCACCAAAGCTTTGGCAGCTTCTCCGGTAGCAATGTTACCTACCACAATATCAATATTCGGGAAGCGTTTCTTTGCTTCTTTCAGTTTTTCAATCACAAACTTAGAGTGTCCGTGAGCTGTATCAATCACGATTGCATCTGCACCGGCATCCACCAATGCCTGCATACGATCCAGCGTATCGGCAGTAACACCTACACCGGCAGCTACACGCAGACGACCTTTGACATCTTTGCAAGCCATCGGTTTATCTTTTGCTTTTGTAATATCTTTATAAGTGACAAGACCGATCAACTTTCCGTCCATTCCGACAATCGGAAGTTTCTCAATCTTATGTTTCTGAAGAATCTGTGCAGCAGATTCCAAGTCAGTAGACTGGTTAGTAGTCACCAATCTTTCTTTCGGAGTCATGACAAGATCAATATGTTTTGCCATGTCTCTTTCGAAACGCAAATCTCTGTTGGTAACAATACCCACCAAATAACCTTCATCATCTACCACAGGGATACCACCGATTTTATATTCCGCCATGATGTCCAGTGCATCCTGAACAGTAGAACCTCTTTTGATCGTTACAGGGTCATAAATCATACCATTTTCGGCACGCTTTACGATAGCAACTTGTCTTGCCTGTTCTTCGATAGACATATTTTTGTGAATCACACCGATACCACCTTCACGAGCAATGGCAATAGCCATTTTCGCTTCGGTAACCGTATCCATGGCAGCCGTCACA
>DXOJ01000761.1 GCA_019412865.1 Bacteroides sp.
TAATTTGTTGAGTAATGCAGTAAAATATGCAGCTACCTATATAACTATAACAGTAAAATATAATGAGGCAACAGGCAGCTTTATAATAAAAGTATGTAATGACGGGTCTGTTATTCCTGTTAATATGAGGGAGGAAATCTTTCAACCTTTTGTTCAGGTTCAGAATAACGAAGAATATGCTTCCGGTACAGGCCTTGGCCTTGCCTTGGCACGTTCTTTGGCAGAGTTGCATCATGGAACCGTGTATCTTGAGGATATGCAAGGAGTCAATTGTTTTGTACTGGAAATTCCGGTCACTCATGTAGAGGAGGTGCAAGAACTGCAAGAAAATGTATCAGAAAAGGAAGATAAGATATCAGGCATTGAAAATCCGATGGCGGAAGAGCAGGAAAAAGGAACTCATCTCCCTGTTATTCTGGTGGTAGAAGACAATCAGGATATGTTGACATTCATAGCCAAACAATTATCTTCGGCTTATAGTGTTCTGAAAGCAAAAGATGGGGTGGAGGCTCTTGAAATATTGGAAGATGCAAATATTGATTTATTAATCAGTGATGTTATGATGCCTCGGATGGACGGGATGGAATTATGTCATCGATTGAAGACAGACCTTACATATAGTCATATCCCTATAGTGCTGTTGACGGCTAAAACAAATCTTGAATCAAAGATTGAGGGATTGAAACTGGCGGCAGATGCATATATTGAGAAGCCCTTCTCGGTAGAATATTTGATAGCTACCATTGAAAGTTTACTTTGTAACCGAGAGAAGCTAAGGCAGGCATTCTGTCATTCTCCTTTTGTATTTACTGCAACGATGGCACAGACGAACGCCGATAAGATTTTTCTGGAAGAACTGAATAAGATTGTTTATGATAATTTGCAAGATCCGGATTTTAATCTGGATAGTATGGCACAGTTGCTGAATATGAGCCGTTCGAGTTTGAACCGGAAAATTAGAGGAATACTTGATATGACTCCCAATGATTATATCCGGGTAGAGCGCCTAAAGAAGGCGGCTGTACTTCTCAAAGATAAATCTTATAAGATAAATGAAGTCTGCTATGCTGTTGGTTTTAGTACTCCTTCTTATTTTGCAAAGTGCTTCCAAAAACAATTTGGAGTACTTCCAAAGGATTTTGTAGAGATGTAACCAACCTTTCACTGCAATTATCTTTTCTACATAGGCAATTATCGAATCAAAATCTTCATTTGATTCGATTGTTATATGAATAGCTTCAATAATTCTACTGAATTTAGAGGGTAGTGGCTACTTTTGGATACGTGAACAAAGTATCAAATCTATTATTAACTTTAAACGAAGCAATTTATGAAGAACTTCATCCGGCCTATTTTTTTATTCTTATTTATATTGATTTTTAATGTTGCGGCATTTGCGCAATGGTCGCCGGCTGGCGATAAAATAAAAACTCAATGGGGAGAGCAGATAGACCCGAATAATGTATTACCGGAATATCCGCGTCCCATCATGGAGCGTACCCAATGGATGAACCTGAACGGTTGTTGGGATTATGCTATTGTTCCTAAAGGAATGGAAGCTCCTGCTGTATACGATGGTAAGATATTAGTCCCTTTTGCCGTTGAATCCTCGCTGTCCGGAGTAGGGAAAAGAGTGGGAGGTGAAAAGGAAGTATGGTATAACCGTGTATTTAATGTACCCGAGAAATGGAATGGTATGAATGTTCTTCTTCATTTTGGAGCTGTAGATTGGAAAACCGATGTGTGGGTAAATGACATGAAAGTAGGAGAACATACAGGTGGATACACTCCTTTCTCATTTAATATATCTTCCGCCTTGAAAAAGGGAGGAAATAAACTGACTGTTCGTGTCTGGGATCCGACAGATAAAGGAGTACAACCACGTGGAAAGCAAGTAGAACGTCCGGAAGGTGTTTGGTACACTCCAGTTACAGGTATTTGGCAGACTGTTTGGTTGGAGCCTGTGCCTGTATGTCACATCACAAACGTGCGTACTACGCCTGATATTGATCTACGCCGGATCAATGTGACCGTTACTACTAGTGAGAACTTTACCGACCGGGTAAGAGTGAAAGTTTTTGATGGTGAACAACTGGTTACCGAAGGGCTGGCCGTAAACAAACAGGCAATAGAACTGCCAATGCCCGAAAATGCTAAACTATGGTCACCTCAATCTCCTTTTCTTTATAAAACAGAGGTGACTTTGGAGAACAATGGCAAGATGGTGGATAAAGTGAATGGCTACGTTGCCATGCGGAAATATTCAACCCGACGGGATAAGGATGGCATAGTACGGTTGCAGCTGAATAATCAGGATTTATTTCAATTTGGTCCTTTGGATCAGGGGTGGTGGCCTGACGGACTCTATACAGCTCCCAGTGATGCGGCTTTGCGTTATGATGTTCAAAAGACAAAAGACTTTGGCTTTAACATGATTCGTAAACACATCAAAGTGGAACCGGCCCGATGGTATACACATTGCGACCAGTTAGGGATTGTTGTATGGCAGGATATGCCAAGTGGTGATCGTAATTATGAATGGCAGAACCGGACTTATTTTGATGGTATTGATTTTAAACGTTCTCCAGAATCGGAAGCGGTTTATCGTAAGGAATGGAAAGAAGTCATTGATTACTTATATTCTTATCCTTGTATTGGTGTCTGGGTTCCGTTTAATGAGGCTTGGGGACAGTTTAAAACACCGGAGATTGCAGCTTGGACCAAACAATATGATCCGTCTCGTTTAGTAAATCCGGCAAGTGGCGGCAACCATTATACATGTGGGGATATGCTTGACTTACATAATTATCCGGCTCCTGAAATGTATCTTTATGATGCCCAAAGAGCAAATGTTTTAGGAGAGTTCGGTGGAATTGGTATGATCTGTAAAGAACATCTGTGGGAACCGGATAAGAATTGGGGATACGTCCAATTCAATTCTTCTCAAGAGGCTACAGACGAATATCAGAAATATGCGGATATGCTGTATAAGCTTATTCCGAGAGGTTTTTCCGCTGCTGTTTACACACAAACCTCTGATGTTGAGATTGAAATAAATGGCTTACTGACTTATGACCGTAAGGTTGTAAAGCTTGATGAAGAACGCTTACGGAAAATTAATGAGAAGATATGTAATGCATTACGT
>DXOJ01000762.1 GCA_019412865.1 Bacteroides sp.
ATATTAACTCCAAAAGTAAATTCTGTTGTACGCGGATAATAGCTCAAACTTTCCATACCGGGTTCCAGTCCGGAAAGAGCAACTTCTGGGTCGACACCAGAATAACCGGTGATGCAGAATACATTCTGTGCAGTAAGAGACAATCTTAGTCTTTTTATCATTTTGGATGTGAAATCCCAAGTATATCCAAAGGTTACATTATCCAGTTTTAAATAAGAAGCATCCTCTATGTATTTGGAGGAATATTTATAGGTCGTACTTGTGAAATTCGTTTGAGATAACCAGTTTGATGAGATATTTCTAAGTCCGATGCTGCTTAGATTTTCATATTCCATCGCATAGTTGTTCAGAATTTCTCCGCCGATAGATGCACGCAGTGAGAAACTCAAGTCGAATTTCTTATATCTGAAGGTATTACTCCAGCTAAGAGTGGCATCCGGATAAGCACAGCCAATTTTTTCCCATTGTTCTTCCGGTACGGAACCGTCTGCATTTTGTCCTAGCAATACATCTTTTCCATCTGTATCAGTTCCTAACCATATAGGACCATAGAAAGTACCCAATGACTGTCCTTCTATCAGACGTTGAGTGTAGCAGGCAGCACTTGTAGACCATCCCACTTTGTATGTTCCGTTAGTGAATTCATCATTGGTGAATTTCACCAATTTGTTTTTATTGTGCGAAACGGTAAGTGAGGTATTCCATGTAAAGTCTCTAGTGTTAAAAGGTGTACCGGATATTGTTAATTCAACTCCTTCATTAGTAACTTTTCCAACATTCGTAAACAAGGTATTATATACATAAGGAGGTGTTGGCACGATGTAGTCATATAGCAAGTTTGATGTAGTCCGTTTGTAATAATCGAAAGTGAACGAGAGGCGGTTGTCAAACATTGTCATATCGACACCAACGTTGAACTCTGCTTTTTTCTCCCATTTTAGATCCGGATTTGCATTACTTGCAGGTTGATAAGTATTGATCCATTGGCCATTGTAATAGAATTTACCGGCTGTAGTCATCATCATCAAAGATTTGTAGTTTGAGAAATCCTGGTTACCGGTAACTCCGTATCCGGCTCTCAATTTTAAATCATCGATCCATTTGACATTCGAGAGGAATTTCTCTTTATTTATACGCCAACCTACGCTGACAGCCGGGAACCATCCCCATTTATTATTGTCACCGAAACGGCTGGAGCCATCACGACGTAGTGAAGCAGACAAAAGATATTTATCATCGTAGTTGTACATAAAACGTCCGAAGAATCCGATATATGTATTATCTTCTTTGTTGGACGACATGCTGGCTTTGCCTTCAGTAAGATTTGTTCCTGTCCCGATGTTATGAGTCTGGTTGTCATCGAAGTCGAAACCGGAATTTGTCATGGATGCAGATGTGCTGTAAGTATACTGGTATGTATATCCGAGTAATGCCTGAATGGAATGTTTTCCGAAAATATTCGAGTAATTTAAAGTAGACTCATATTGTGTATCGTTTTCCTGATAGTTTTCAATATAGGCTTGCCCGTTTGTTCCTATTAAACTTGGATAATAATGTGTGTAGTATTCACGTGTCTCATATTGTTCCTTGTCGTATGAAACAAAGTTCTCCCATTTTAATCCTTTTATAGGCAATATGTTTAGAGTAGCACGAATATTTGCACCATAATTATCATTCTTACTTTCCATGTTCCTTTCGTTAATGATCGCTACCGGATTGTAATATTCCATTGCTTTGATACGGCTATATCCTCCGGCATCCGGATCGCTGTCGTCATAAACAGGCTCTGTTGGATTATGGGTAAATGCCTGCATAAAAGCACTTGTAGAGGAAGGGCTGTATTTGCGATGAATGATATTCAGGTTATAATCCAAATCGACCCATTTATCTAATAATGACTGGCGAATATTGGTACGTGCCATTAGCTTTTCGGAGCTATTATGCTTTTGCAAGCCATCGCTCTTTTCATAATTGAAAGAAGTGTGGTGTGAGAACTTCTCGGAACCTCCGGATATAGACAAGTTGTGCTTATGGCTGAACGGAGTTTGTGTAATTTCTTTAAACCAATCGGTATCACTGTCAAAGATATAACTTTCCAATTCTGGGCGATACTCCTTGATAACAGATTTGTATTCGCTTGCCGATAAAGGTTTTGCTCTGCGTGAAACGACTCCCACGGTGAGTTGTCCATCATAAGAAACTTCCGTTTTGCCACTTCTTGCACGTTTAGTTGTGACGATGATTACTCCATTCGTACCTCTTGTTCCATAAATAGCAGCTGCCGAACCATCTTTTAATACGTCAATTGATTCCACTTCCTGAAAATTGATATTTCTGATATCTGCACCTGCCACCCCATCAATAATAATTAATGGGCCTTGGCCTGCGGAAAGTGTGTTTGTTCCGCGAAGTAATACTTCATATTTGGCTGTCGGATCAGCACCGTTCGGGTTGATAATTTGTAATCCTGCCACTTTTCCTTGCAACATTCCCATAGCATTGGTGAATGTTCCGGGATTGAGGTCATCTTTCTTCATGCTGGTAACCGATCCTGTAAGCTCTTTCTTTGTGGTAGAGCCGTAGCCGATTACTACAACGTCATTAAGCACTTTCGAGTCTTCGCGCAGGTGTATTACAAGCTGTGTCTGATTTCCTACTTGTTGTTCAACAGTTGCATAACCTACATAAGATATAACCAATACATCAGAAGGATTCGCTTTTACATTGAAGGTTCCATCAACTCCTGTAATAGAACCATTTGTTGTACCTTTAACAAGGACACTGGCACCGATAATGGGTTCATTTGCTTCATCGAGGACTGTACCTCTTATTGCCTTCTGGGCAATAGCATCATTGCTCATCAAAGAAAATACTATTAACAACATACTTGTCAATAGACCGTGGATTGAACATTGTTTTATCATAATAACAGAATTAAGGATGATTATTGTATTTCTTTTCTCAAAGGTATAGATACTTGTGCTCCCATTCTGGTAACAGAAATAGAAGAGGCTTTACTTGCAAATATAATTGCATCTTTTAGATTTTTGCCCTCAGACAGAGCTACGCACAGTCCGCCGCAGAATGTATCTCCGGCAGCGGTTGTGTCTACTGCTTCTACCTTGAAGGCTGGAATGTGGATAAACTCATTGTTTTCATAAGCGAGAGCTCCTTTGGCTCCCATCGTAATAATGACAGTTTTTATGCCTTTCGAACTAATATAACGAATCGCTTCTTTTGCCGATTCATCATCTGTAATGTGCATTCCCGAGATGATTTCAGCCTCTGTGACATTAGGAATAAGAATGTCGACATTGGCTAATAAATCGTCAGGCAGTTGTTGGGTAGGGGCAGGGGCGGGATTTAATATAACGGTAATTCCATCTTTTTTCGCCATTTTGGCTGCATAAGTGACACTCTCGATTGGAGTTTCCAACTGCATAATGACGATGGATGCCTGTTTGATGGCAGGTTCTGCATTTTGTATGTCATCAATAGATAAAGTCCCGTTGGCTCCGGAAGCAACAACAATACAGTTTTCCCCTTTTTTGTCGACATTGATAAGAGCTACTCCTGATGGTTCCTGCGGGGTAATTCCTACATAAGTAGTGTCGATCTTTTCTTTGTGAAACATTTCCAAGGTTTCATTTCCAAAAATGTCATTCCCTATTTTACATATGAAAGTGACATCTCCTCCTAGTCTTGCAGCAGCTACGGCTTGGTTAGCTCCTTTGCCGCCATGATTCATTAAGAAGTTTCCTCCCAGAATTGTTTCTCCTGGTTTTGGTAGACGGTCTGATTTGATAACCATGTCCGTATTACTACTACCTATCACTACGATTTTCTTCTTTGTGTCCATATAATGAGTATTAAGTATTAAGG
>DXOJ01000763.1:0-4768 GCA_019412865.1 Bacteroides sp.
TTTCTTAATAATTCAATTTTCTCTCTCTCACTTTGCAGCAGACGTTCATACAATTCCACGATTTTATCCAATGGATTGAACTGCTGGGCTATTGATGTAGCTCCTTGTTCAAAGGTGTTATCTCTAATGTTATTGATATTATATATTGCCTTCTCAACATCAAAATCCTTAATCACCTCAGCAGATATCCCTAATACAGAAGCTATTTGATTTAGAAGCCCTTCTTCGATTTCTTCCTGTTTTTCAATCTTTGAAATGACCTGTTGATTTACACCAAGATCAGCCGCTAAAGCCTCCTGCTTCATACCAAAATAAACACGGATCTTTTGCAGGTTATGTCCGACGTGCCTCCTGTTTGCTTTATTTTTTACTTCGACATCCATATTATTGTTCTTTATGTGATTACATTGAGACAAAGATAGTAAAAATCAACCCATTCTGATTCAAAGTCAACTTTATTTTTTTCAATCCCCAACGCTCTATGCCTACTTTTGTCCAATCAGTCTAAATAAACTGATATTGATCGTGGCGCCACATCAAATACATACACTCAGAGATTGACCGTCAATTCACGGTACAATCGCAGTTTTAACCAATAAAATCTAATAGCCTATGGAGTAAATCAAATCGGTATAATCGGGACATAGATTTAAATCATTCAGAGATTTAACTATTCAAAAACCAATTAGTGAACATACAATTAAACAAAAAACATGAAATCATTTTCTGATAAAACAAACATAGGGACAGACGTTACCCTAAAGACAGTTTATATGATAAGATTCTACCTGCTATTCCTTTTAACAGGAATAATATCGGTAGTCGGAGCCACACAAGTCTACGGCCAGCAGAGCAGAAGCATCTCCGGCGTAGTGAAAAACTCTCAGGGAGAGACGATAATCGGAGCTAATATTGTAGAAAAAGGCACAAACAACGGGACTATTACAAATGTAGACGGACTCTTCACACTGCGTGTGTCGCCCAACGCAGTACTCAAAGTATCTTACATGGGATACATAGAACAGGAAGTCAGCACACGTAATAAAAGTAAACTGGAAATCACGATGGTGGAAGATGCCCGACTGATTGACGAAGTGGTAGTAGTAGGATACGGCTCCGTCAAAAAGCGGGATCTGACAGGAGCGGTAACCTCTATCAAAAGTGCCGAGGTACTGGTTGCTCCTACCAGTAATGTGATGGAAGCTCTTCAAGGAAAGATACCCGGCATGGACATCACCAAAACATCGGGACAGGTAGGCGGTGAAGTCAGCATCCTGCTGCGTGGTTCGCGTTCCATATATGGCAATAACGAGCCACTGTTCATTATCGACGGAATCCCCGGAAGCTATAATCAGGTCAACCCTTCCGATATTGAAAGTGTCGATGTTCTGAAGGATGCTTCATCCACCGCCATTTACGGTTCGGCAGGAGCAAACGGTGTTGTGATTATCACCACCAAAAGAGGAAAAGAAGGCAAAGCCACAATCAACTTTGACGCGTATTACGGCTTCAGTGGATCGCCCAACTACAAACACGGAATGACTCAGGATGAATGGGTGACTTACCAGAAAGAGGCATACCGATATAAGAACGGTGATTTCCCTTCCGATATGTCTGCCCTACTGGGCAAGCAGGCTTTTACAGATGCGTATAATGCCGGAAAATGGATTGACTGGGTAGACGAGGTTTCCGGTAATACAGCTACCACACAAAAGTACAGCCTTTCGGTAAGCAGCGGAACGGAAAAGACAAGGATATTCGCTTCGACCTCCTACAACCGGGAAGAAGGCCTGCTCAGCAATGAAAATCTGAACCGGTACTCTTTGCGGCTCAACATCGACCAGCAACTCTTTTCGTGGGCGAAAGTCGGTTTCACCTCCAATCTGGTGTACCGTGATTTAAATTCCGGCGTGAAAAACACGTTTACCCGTTCCCTCTCCGCTTTCCCGTTGGGGGATGCCTACGATGAGGAAGGCAAGATCAATCACGAATATATCACAGGGCAGTATTCGCCGATGGGAGATTTTATAGAGAATCAATATGCGAACAACACCCGTTCCACTTACCTGAATATGAGCGGGTATGTCGAACTGACTCCTCTCAAAGATTTCACATTCACCAGCCGGATCAACGGGACATTGAACCATTCCCGACGAGGACAATACTGGGGAAACCAATGCAACGCCAACCGTCCGAGTTATGCGGGTTCGCCTCACGCCTCCATCACCAATGACAACGCATGGAATTACACGTGGGAAAACATTCTAGCATACAGCACGACCCTTGCCAAAGCGCATACGGTAGGAGGTTCTTTAATCACTTCGTGGAACAAGAACCAGTCGGAAAGCAACATGGCTGCCGCAAGCGGACAGATGGTAGACCAATGGTCGTTCTGGCGGTTGACTTCGGGTTCCTCCCCACATGTGGAATCGGACTTCGCACAGACACAGAAAATGTCTTTTGCTTTCCGCCTCAACTATTCATACAAGAGCAAGTACTTATTCAACTTCTCCACCCGTTGGGACGGTGTCTCACAATTCTCCGCCAGACACAAATGGGATGCTTTCCCGGCAGGCGCCATAGCCTGGAGAATTTCCGACGAGGCTTTTATGGAAAAGACACGAAGCTGGCTGGACAACCTGAAACTGAGAGTCAGCTACGGCATCACGGGCAACTCCGGCGGAACAGACGCCTATAGCACCACTACCCAAGCCTACGTATATTCTGCCAGCGGAGTCTCCGTCAATGGAAAAATCGTTCCTTTCACACAATACTCGGAGACTTACGGCAGTGCCGACCTCGGTTGGGAAAAATCGTACAACTGGAACATCGGTCTGGACTTCGGCATACTGAACAGCCGCATCGACGGTTCCATTGAATGGTTCAGAACAACCACCAAAGGATTATTATTCAAGCGTATATTGCCCATCACCAGCGGACTGACCGGATGGAGTTCTCCTCTGTCTATCTGGCAGAATATCGCCCAAACCAGCAATCAGGGCGTGGAAGTGATATTGAACTCCCACAATATACAGCACAAGGACTTTACATGGAACACGACCTTGTCCGCTACTTGGAGCAAGGAGAAGATAGACAAGCTGCCCGACGGTGACCTGATCTCCGAGAACCTGTTTACCGGCGAACCGATTCACGCCATTTACGGCTATAAATATGCAGGTATCTGGGGAAGTGACACTCCGAAGGAGACGCTGGATGCATATGGCGTAAATCCGGGATTTATCAAGATAGAGACAGTGGATAAAAACGGAGACGGCGGAGTACATAAATACAGCACCGACGACAGACAAATTCTGGGACATACGAATCCGGATTGGATCATCGGACTGAACAACTCCTTCACCTACAAGAACTTCGATTTATCCGTCTTTGCAATGGCACGCTACGGGCAGACAATCAACAGTGACCTGCTCGGCTACTATACCGCAGAGCAAAGTGTGACCAAGAATCAGCTGGCAGGCGTGGATTACTGGACAGAGGACAATCAAGGCGCATACTTCCCGCGTCCCGGAACGGGAGACGAACAAAAAAAGGTATATCCTTCGCTGAGAGTACACGACGGCTCCTTCATCAAGATCAAGAATATCACTTTGGGATATACCCTCCCCGCCAACATTTCCCGCAAGGTATTGATGGAGAAATGCCGCATCTACGCTACGGCCTACAATCCGTTCATCTTTGTGAAAGACAAGCAACTGAAGGACACAGACCCCGAAACGAACGGTTCGGACGCGTTTCCCACCTATCGGCAATTTGTATTTGGAGTTAATCTTACATTCTAATTAAAGAAGAAAATGACAATGAAAAGTATACATTTAAAAACAGTTTTTTGCTCTGTCCTGCTGTCCGCACTATTCCTGCATTCCTGCTCGCTGGAAGAGTACAACCCGGGCGCATTTACCAATGAAACATTGGCTACCTCAACCGAGGGATACGAAACACTGATCAACCAGTGCTACTTCGCAATGGAAAGGTTTTACTACGGTGCCGCAGACTGGATGTCGCTGACCGAAGGGGATACGGACCTCTGGACGTACAAGGCTAACCAATCGACAAGCTACACCGAATGGTTCTGGTTTTTCGCCGGCACATCGCCCAACACGACCTACACCAATAACTGGTGGAACGGGACATATGACGGAATAGGTTCCTGCAACGAAGCCATCGCCTTAGGCGACAAGCCTCCCTACGCCACAGAAGAGGAACGGAATGCGAAAGTTGCCGAAGCCCGCTTCATGAGAGCTGTCTATTACTTCAACGCAGTGGAACAATTCGGAGGGGTAACCATGCTTACGGAACCGGAAACCAGCCTCAACTACTCTCCTGTCCGCACCGACCCGATGACTATCTACAAAGAAGTCATCCTGCCCGACCTAAGATTCGCATCCGAATGGCTGTCAATCGGGAATCATGCCACGACTACCACTCCGACCAAGAAAGCCGCTCTCGGCTTTCTGGCAAAAGCCTGTCTGCAGACCTACGAGTATGGAAGCACGGAATACCTGCAGGAAGCTCTCGACGCAGCTTTACAGCTGATCTCCGACTGCGAATCGGGTGGCGGGAAATACAACACTTATATGTATCCTACGTACAGTGAAGTATTCGAAGAAAGCAATAACTGGGAAAACAAGGAAGCGCTTTGGAAACATCGCTGGTATGCAGGCACGGACGGACACGGTTCGAGCAACGGTAACTACAAGCTAAACCGCAATGACGAGTATTTCCTGTGTGACATCAATAAGTTCGGTGC
>DXOJ01000763.1:4778-5607 GCA_019412865.1 Bacteroides sp.
GACATGGGAAGGCTCCATCAGCGGCATCTTCATGCCTACGCAACACTTGCTGAATCTGTATGTACAGAATGACGGCACGTTAGATCCCAGATTCCACCAGTCATTCACTACCGAATGGAAGGCCAATAAAAGTTATACTTGGGACGAAAGTGCCGTACACATGTACGACAAAGACGAAACAGTCATCGGCAAAGCTCTGAAGAAAGGTGATCCGGCCATTAAATTTATCATGCCGCAGGATGCGGATTATTCTACGGAAAAACAGAATGAGCACAAGACCGACTATTTGTTGATTGATTACAACCATGTCTACAGTGATGCAAACAACAATGTGAACATGAACTACTCGTATACAAATGTAACTGGGAATTACAAGAACGACGGTACCAGCGAGAATCTGTTCCGTTACTATTATCCGTCACTAAACAAGCACAACAGCAGTAACTATTACGTTGCAAACGCCTCCAAACAAAGAAACGGAAACTTAAACGCTACGTTTATCATGCGTATGGCGGAAGTCTATCTGATTGCCGCAGAGGCTGACATTTATCTGAACGGAGGAGCGAATGCCGCCAAATACCTGAATAAGGTTCGCGAACGCGCCGGAGCAAACCCGTTAACGGGCAGCATGACGGTTCGTGACGTATTAGACGAAAGAGGACGCGAACTATGCGGTGAATATTGCCGTTTCTACGATTTGAAACGGACAGGGATGTTCAAGAGTTCCGATTATCTGAAAGATACTCACCCGGATCTCGCACGGTTCTTTGATCCGAATTATGCTTTACGTCCCATTTCTACGACCTTTACCGCTACCATTATCAACGGC
>DXOJ01000764.1 GCA_019412865.1 Bacteroides sp.
ATAAACAAGTACTTGCCTCCCATCTTTACAAAAGCATCTGCCAAGTCGAACAAACGATGGCTGGCTTAGATACGATTATTTGCACTATAATAGTGCAAACAACAAAACAAATTGCACTATCACAGTGCAATTTTAGCTAAAACCACATCTTTTCCCCCACCACCTTGCAGAAATATTTTTTTAATTTATCTTTGCATCCAAAACAACCCTACATGAAATACAAACTTATCGTGCTCGATCTTGACGGCACACTCACCAACTCTAAAAAGGAAATCACTCCCCGCAACAGGGAAACTCTGATACGTATGCAAGAGCAAGGAATACGACTGGTATTAGCTTCCGGTCGACCTACTTATGGTATTGTGCCATTAGCTAATGAGTTACGTATGAATGAATTCGGTGGATTCATCCTGTCCTATAACGGAGGAGAAATCATTAATTGGGAAACACAAGAGATGGTATATGAAAATGTGTTGCCTAATGAAGTTGTTCCAGTGCTCTACGAATGTGCCCGTACCCATCAACTAAGTATATTAACCTATGACGGAGCAGAGATAATAACCGAAAACTCTCAAGATCCATACGTATTAAAAGAAGCCTTTCTCAATAAAATGGCAGTTCGGGAGACAAATGACTTCCTGACAGACATCACGCTTCCCGTAGCCAAATGCCTCATCGTAGGAGATGCCGATAAACTGATTCCACTTGAAGCCGAACTTTGTCTCCGGCTGCAAGGTCGCATTAATGTTTTCCGTTCAGAACCCTATTTTCTCGAATTAGTCCCGCAAGGTATCGACAAGGCTCTTTCTTTGCCCGTCCTGTTAAAAGAAATAGGAGTAGCACGTGAAGAAGTTATAGCCATAGGTGATGGCTATAATGACCTATCCATGATTAAGTTTGCAGGATTGGGGATTGCCATGGGAAATGCTCAAGAACCTGTAAAAAAAGCAGCAGATTACATCACCCTGAGTAACGAAGAGGACGGTGTAGCAGAAGCAATCAAGAAGTTTTGCAATCAACAATAGCCAAACATTTACTGGCATGCCGGCAGAGTTTTAGTTTCTCGGTGAGAAACCTTTGGTTTCAAGGAATGAAACTATTGGTTCCTCGGTGTGAAACTGTTAGTTTCATACCGGGAAACAAATCACATTACTGGTAAAAACGACCCGACACTTAAAATCAACCGATTAAAGATAGGGCGCATATTCAGATTTTATACTAACTTTGCGATTCCAATAAAACAAATATAAAATGTTATGGAACATCAACTTACCATTTACAACACCTTAGATAGAAAGAAAGAGTTGTTTATACCGCTTCATGCACCTCATGTAGGCATGTATGTGTGTGGACCGACTGTTTACGGAGATGCCCATTTAGGACACGCCCGTCCGGCTATAACCTTCGATGTGTTATTCCGCTATCTCACCCACCTAGGATATAAAGTACGCTACGTACGAAATATTACCGACGTAGGTCATCTGGAACACGATGCCGATGACGGAGAAGACAAGATCGCCAAGAAAGCACGTCTGGAAGAGTTGGAACCAATGGAGGTTGTTCAATATTTCCTGAACCGCTATCATAAAGCAATGGAAGCGTTGAATGTACTTTCTCCAAGCATTGAGCCACATGCTTCAGGACATATCATTGAACAAATCCAACTGGTACAGAAGATTTTGGATGCCGGATACGCCTATGAAAGCGAAGGCTCCGTTTACTTCGATGTAGCCAAATACAATAAAGATTACCACTACGGAAAACTTTCCGGACGTAATCTGGACGACGTCTTGAATACCACCCGTAACCTCGACGGACAAAGCGAGAAACGCAATCCCGCCGACTTTGCCCTTTGGAAAAAGGCACAACCTGAACATATCATGCGCTGGCCGTCTCCATGGAGCGATGGTTTCCCCGGATGGCACGCCGAATGTACCGCTATGGGACGCAAATACCTAGGTGAACACTTCGATATTCACGGAGGAGGAATGGACTTGATTTTCCCTCACCACGAATGTGAAATCGCACAATCGGTAGCCTCACAAGGTGATGACATGGTTCACTACTGGATGCACAACAACATGATTACCATCAACGGAACCAAGATGGGTAAATCACTTGGCAACTTCATCACTCTGGACGAATTCTTCACCGGTACTCATAAGCTGCTGGCGCAAGCCTACACACCAATGACAATCCGTTTCTTCATCCTGCAAGCTCATTACCGCAGCACGGTAGACTTTAGCAATGAAGCACTGCAAGCATCCGAAAAGGGTCTGCAACGTCTGATGGAAGCCATTGACGCATTAGATAAGATAACTCCCGCATCGGCAACTTCAGAGGGAATCAACGTGAAAGAACTGCGCGCTAAATGCTACGAAGCAATGAATGACGACTTGAATACACCGATTGTCATCGCACAGCTTTTCGAAGGCGCCCGCATTATAAACAATATCATTGCCGGCAATGCCACCATCTCCGCCGAAGACCTGAAAGACCTGAAAGAAACATTCCATCTGTTCAGTTTCGACATCATGGGATTGAAAGAAGAAAAAGGCTCTTCAGATGGTCGTGAAGCAGCTTACGGCAAGGTAGTAGATATGCTACTGGAACAACGTATGAAAGCGAAAGCCAACAAAGACTGGGCTACTTCCGATGAGATCCGCAACACACTGACAGCACTCGGATTTGAAATCAAAGATACCAAAGACGGTTTCGAATGGAGACTGAATAAGTAACAAGAAAAGAAAGTGCTCAACGCACCTTGTACATACAAAGAAGACCGGCTCACCACGAACCGGTCTTCTCTTTTTTCATAGAAACATTATAACTAATACCCTCTCTTTAAATTCTTATTTTCTCTTATCTTATTCACTAATTATTTATTTTCCATGAGCATTTCAACCGGCTGTCCATGCTGGCAAGTTACCGTCAGTACGGTCTGGTCTCCCTGCTGTTCCAACCGGACATTTTCCATCGGGCTTGTCAATCTCCAATGTCCTTTAAGCCGTATCTCCTTAGCAATAGGACGGCTGGGTTCTTTCGTTGTATACGTCTTCTCTTCTATATTCAGATTCGGATCACAGACGCTTAAACGGATCCCCTTATCAGATTCCTTTGCATACATCACCATTGTTTCCGCAGGAATAGCCACGAACACTTTATCAGCGGCAGGCTGATAAGCTTCAAAAGCAGCATACGCCGTGATACCTGTCTTTTTATCATAAACAACGTGAGCAGTCTGATCGCGTTGCAACACCTCGTATGCAGGAGTTTTACGCAGCTCGTCGAGATCGGAAGCAGAAGGCTGTATCAATACCATATATTCATAAGTCCCCTCTTTCGGTGCCTTGCCATGTTCTATCCAGGCAGAAGAGAATTTTCCTTTGGTTACTTCACGCGTCTTTTCGTGCCGTGATTCCTGTTCTGCCACCTGTGAACGAACGGTTCCGTCCACTACATGATAATAATTGTCATAACCATCATGAAGCCAATAGCTATCCTCTCCTACTTTGGGCTCCTTACCATTATATTTTGTCTGGAAAAGAGTCGTTTCCGTAGGATAATCTGCATTGGAGTTCGCAATACCTGTTCCCAGGCAAACCATCCGGTTATCAAAACAGAATACGGATTTACGGGCCACAAAGTCCGGTGTGAAGTTCTCATAATCCCGTTCTGCCAATTTCATAGCGAACATTCCATTTTTACCATCTAAAGAACTGCTTCCGGAGAAATTCTCTTTGGAGCGTGCCATAGTCGTTCCTTTCAATGGGCTATCAAGCAAATCGAAAGGCAAATGAATGGTAGTTGTACCCGGCAAACGGTTCCAGTCCCATCCCTCCTGCACGAAGCCGCTTCCGGCACGTGACACGGGATTTCCTTTCCCCATAATCTGCACGGAGCCATAACTCTGATAACGTCCGTAACGGTTATCTTTCGTATAAATTTCAGATCCCCATACGTCAGTGGTATACCCTTTCAATGTCACCATCCAGTCCGCACGACGGAAAATGCCTGCCGAACCATAGTTGTAAACGAAAAATCCCTGTGGAGCCTGTGCCGGTTGAATACCTTCCTTCTTGAAGAAACGCGCATTCGGAGTATCACTATTGCGTATCAGACGTAAATAGTCGGCAGCCAGACCACGATCAAACGTATTTCCCTGACCGGATAAATCACCGGATAAAGCGATATTGGCAAATGCTTCGATATCATCGCTTCCCATCTTTCCTCCAAAAGGATGACGGCCACTGATTCCGATGCCCCATTCATAGAAATTGCAATAATTGCGCATAGCAATAAAGGCTGATTTCATGTGTTTGCGCGCATCTTCGGTCAGTTCAAAACTTGTACCATTGGTAAATGCAATATATTCTCCTACAGTCGCAAGTACTCCAGTGGTATATCCCGGATAGAAACCGCCATGATGGAAAGTCGTACCATCTACCTTTATACCACCGATCGTTCCCGGAGTATAACGCAAAGAAGAAGATAACCAACGTGATAATCCGCTCAACGCTTGCGCCTGTTCTCTTGCATCGGGAAACATCATAGCGGAAATAAATTTCGCCATCAATAACGTATGCCAGGAATCCAACAATTCATCACGTGTTGGAGAGCATGGCTGACGAGTTTCTTGCAGAGCCGCCCAAAAACGCAATGTGGAGAGATAAGCATCCCGATGAGGATGTTTATAGATAGCATCACGCATCAGCCAGGCAGTTGTATATATCTTACGTACCTGATAACCATAATGATGATTGGTACCCATACCGCTACCGTATGCAAATCCCTGATCGATAGCATAGTCGAATACAGTAAAGTAGTTTTTCTTTGATGTTTCGTTCTGGTTATAATAAGCATCATAGGCAAAGCCGGAAAGCATCGTTTCAATATCGTTCCATGACATTTCTCCTTTCTTCTTGTCCTGTTCATCAGGAGCAACAATAGGAGTTCCTATAAATCCCGTTCCGGCGATGGATGGACTGATAGCCGCTTTCTCAAATGTTTTATAGGCAGCATTAATCGGTCCTTGCGGAGCCTTTTTCACTTCCAGAAAGTCAGTCAAACGTTGTTCGATAGTCTTCAATTCTTTCTTTTGTTCGCTTGACAATTTAGAAAGCAGAGGGATATCATACGACTGTTGTTCCCATTTCCACACGAGACACCAATGCCATAGGTCACGATTAGACAATCCATTATTGGCAGGCAACTGCTGGTCGGGAGTAGTACGAAGATTCATTTTCTTTTCGGGGAAAGTCAAACGATCAAGAAAGATACGTCCTTTCCGTTGCGGGGCAACCAGTCGATAGGCTACGATTTTCTTATCTTTCTTATCTCCTTGCATATACTCAAAAGAGATCCAACAAGCCCGCCAACCTGCTGCCTGTAAACGATAAGAGAACCAATAAGAGACTTCTCCTGCCTTATTCAGAAACTCAAAACGAATAGAATCCTGCTGCGGTTTCTCATTATAAATCCACAAGGTAATGCCGAATTGCTTCTCATTTCTCGCATTCAACGATAAAGGAGCAATTTGAATGTCCAGCGTAGAACCAGGCTGAAAGTCCCATTCCAGACTACTTTCACCCTCCTTGTAAAAAAGAGAAGAGATTTTCACTTCTCCCTTTCCGGAAACTGTAAATGCTTCGGGCACTTCTTCTTCAAATCCGATGAGTTGAGCGAAAGCTGAAGGAATGATTCCCAAAAGGAATAATACTATAAAACAACTGTTTTTCATTACTATTTTCAATTTAAACGCGGATGCGGATTAACACCTATTATTGTCGCAGAGATTTACTCCTAAAATTGGCACTTATTTGCGTTAATCAGCGTTTTATAAATTACTAATCGCTAATAAGGAATCCGATCCGACAGAATCTTTTCCGTATACCAAGGATCATTAATTTCCTTCAACATAGCTCCCATTTCACCGCAAAGTTGTGCCACAATCTCCTTATTTTCTTCCAAAGGCAGGTTATGCAGTTGATATGGATCTTTTACATCATCGAATAAGAGGCTTTTCTTCAATTGCTTCGTATCACGGTCGATATATAACGCCAATGTATATTGAGCCGTCTTGATACCTCTTGAAGAAGGGAAGTAAGTCTGCACCAATCCATTTTCATCTTTATCGCCATCTACATTCTGAATATACAGTGCACCTGTAGGACGAACAATTTCAGCCTTTTCATCGAAGAAAAGAGGAGCGAAATTACGTCCCTGCACTTCCGCCGGAATAGAATCACCCAGTCCGCACAAGCCAAGCACCGTAGGCATAATATCAGGAGCGGAGAGCAATAAATCATCCACCCTCGGCTGAATCTTACCGGGAAAACGAACCAGGAACGGAATATTCATGGATTCAGAATAAGGGGAATTCTTCGGATCATCAGTGCGCTGGCTACACATCGTCTCACCATGATCGGAAGCAAAGATTACGACTGTATTCTTGTCCAATCCCAATTCTTTCAATGTCGTCAAAATCTGTCCGAAAGCACGGTCTACTCCGGTAACGGAAGCGAAATAATAACGTGCAGACTCCGCTTTCTTCATCTTCAAATCGACATTCGGACGAATCAACAGACTATCCAGAGGCTGATCTTTATAAAGATTAAAATCCTGCTCTTCACAGTCATTCAAGGAGCGATACGGGCTGTGAGGAGGATTCATGCCCACCATTATGAAGAAAGGTTTCTTGGTATCACGTACGTTACCGTCATTTTTCAGATAAGAAATGACTTTGCCTGATTCGTGCAAAGGTGACCATTCCTTCGGATCGTGTCTCTTACCATCCGTATCCCAATAATGCGGGTTCTTGTGTTCGTCAAATGTTCCGTAAGAATACCAGTAGTTAAAGCCGTGCCGGCGTTCTTTCGGTGTATAGGCATCCCATGCCGGACGTTTTTCTTCCACATACTGTCCCGGATGTTCGGGATCGTTCGGAGTTGGGAAGTCAGCGTGAAGTTTACCAAAATAAGCACAGTCATAACCTGCTTTGCTGAATACATCACCGATACATTCCGCATCCTCGCGCAAGGAGCTGATCGGACGTGTAGAGTTGCAATTCAATGGTACACCGCTTTTGTTCGGATACATACCGGTCAGTAACATTCCACGATGAGGGCTGCTCAACGGACAGTTGCTCTGTGCAGACGACAAGACCATAGATTCACGTGCAAAGGCATCCAGATTCGGAGTATGCACGGGGTCTCCTTCAAAGTTTACTTTATCCCGAAATCCGTCCTGACTCCAGAAGCCCATCGCCTGGTTACGGTATTGATCGGGAAATACATAGATTATATTAGGATGCTCCGCTTGTTGGGACGCTTGCTTCGGAGCCTTGCAACCTTGTGCGGCAAACAGCGTCAAGCCTCCTACAAGAAGGTTTATAGGTTTATTCATGATGGTTTATGATAAATGATTAAAACAGGTAAATGACAAACGATCAATAGAAAGTTATAGACAGCAAGTAGCGAATGATAAACGGTAAACATGTTCCGTCAGAATCCGCTAAGCATTCACCGTTCACTGTTTACCGTTCATTATCTATTTCTTATTTCTTTTCCAAATCTCTTTTACGCATCAGTCCTTCCAGGAAGTAATAGTCAGCATAGTTCAGAGGAACGTCAATTTCCTGACCGTGAGGAATACTGCCAACAGAATGCATCAGGATAAAGTTTCCATTTGTTCCAACTTCTGCACGATAAGCAGGTGAGCCCAAACTTTCCATTATCTTATCAGCCGTTTCCTTGTAGTGGTTGCCCGGCAGATAGCCATCCAGTTCGTAAAGAGCAGAGGCCGTACAAGCTGCCGCAGAAGCATCACGCGGTTCGTTCGGAATATTCGGAGCATCATAATCCCAGTATGGTACGAGGTCTTCCGGTAGGTTCTTATTATTAAAGATGAAGTTATAGACCTTTTGTGCCTGGTCGAGATATTTCTTATCTTTGGTATAGCGATAGCAGGTAGTATATCCATACAGAGCCCATGCTTGTCCGCGAGCCCAAGCCGATTCGTCGGCATATCCCTGTGCAGTTTGTCTCTTACGCACTTCTCCTGTCTCCGGATCGTAATCTACCACATGGTAGCAGCTGTTGTCCGGACGGAAGTGATGAGCCATTGTTGTATCAGCATGTTTCACTGCAATATTGTAGAAAGTAGAATCTCCGGAAAGAGCTGTTGCTTCAAATAAGAGTTCGAGATTCATCATATTATCAATAATCACCGGACATTTCCATCCCCGTGTTCCCTGCCAACCTTTATCGGCATCCCATGACTGAATAACGCCTGCATTCGGACGAAAACGAGTGGACAATGATTTGGCAGCTTCTATAATGACGTCTTTGTACTCTTTCTTATCTGCCATGCGATAGCCGTTCAAATAGCTGCAACCGATCATGAAACCTACATCATGATGCCATTTCAGATATTTCACAGAATCAAGAGCTTCTGTATATTTCTCAGCCAGCGGCAACCATTTCTTATCACCCGTCAGATTATAAGTCAACCATATACTACCGGGAAAGAAACCGGAGCACCAGTCATCAATAGGTATGTAAGAAATGCTACCGTCTTTGTTGATAGTTCTTGGATTCAGGATCTTACCAGATTTCTCAATAATGTCCGTCTGGATTGTGTTCTGTGCCACAGCGTTGTCGATGTTGTCCTGAATAAAGTCTACTTCAACCTTTTTTTGTCCACCGCAACTCGTAAAGATCAATAGGGAAAGTCCTAATGCGCTAAGAATTGTTTTCATAATACAGGGATTATTTGTTAAGTGATTAATTTTCCTGATGGCAAAAGTAGTGCATTTAAATAGAATTGACCGACCTAAATAATCCAAATGAAGGACAATTTTGGTACATTTGCAAAAGAAATAGTAGATTTATAAAGATGAATCACGCCTAGAGATACAATGTTGACAACTTTAAACAAACTCATATGACTCCACAAGATTTCTTTAAGAATGATTTATTTGCCGAAAACACAGGAGTAGTACTGCTGGAAGTACGCAAAGGATACAGTAAAGCCAAGTTAGAAATAAAACCGGAGCATCTTAATGCAGGGGCCCGTACACAAGGAGGAGCCATTTTCACATTGGCAGACCTGGCACTGGCCGCAGCAGCCAACTCGCACGGTACACTGGCTTTCTCTCTCTCGTCCAGCATCACTTTTCTACGCGCAAGCGGACCTGGCGACACTCTTTTTGCCGAAGCACGCGAACGCTACATCGGTCGAAGTACAGGCTGTTATCAGGTAGATGTAACGAATCAGAACGGAGATTTGATTGCCACTTTTGAATCCAGCGTATTCCGGAAAGACCAGAAAGTGCCTTTCGAAGTTCAGGAATAAAAAACAGATAGGGCTGAAAGCTACCTTTGCGGGTGTACTTTCAGCCCTATCTGTTTTTTCTCTTTATCTCTATTTAACGATAGAAGTCAGCGGATGCCGGTTGCCGGTCACATTATTCAAGAATGCTTTTGCCGAACCGAAATTCAGGAACAAGTCCAGACGGATAGGAAGATGGTTCAAATCGTCCGTCACAAAGAAAGTAATCACTTCCTTCTCTTTTCCTTTCTTATCATATTCAACTAATGAGAAAATCAAGCAACGGTAAGTCACTCCATTTTCTGCTTTTACATTTTCTTTACCGCGATAAATAAGCGTCTGTTCTTCCACTTTGCGGCCTGTAGCCATAGGGAACTTAATCTTATCTCCCACCTTATAATCTGCAGGGTCGTAAGAACGTGCCTGTGCCAGAATACTCAACATATCGTATATACAGCGGCTATCGCTAGCTTCAGATTCATCAAACGCTCCATCCCGGTAAGTACGCTTCTGATTGACCAGGCAAAGACCGTTCTTATAAGAAAACCAAGCCTCATCAACCGTATAACGTTTTCCCTCTTCGGCACCTTTACGGAAATAGCGTGGTTCCAGTTTTTCACCGATCACACAAGTCAGCGTATCGCGCATCTTGAAAAAGAAATCCGCCCGTTTACTGCCCAAAGCAAGCAGGTTAATCCGGTAGGCAGGTTGTGAATGATAAGTAGTAGCATTCGTCGTCAGACTGGCAAGTCCGGCTTTCACCCAGACAAACTTCCAGTTAAAATATAAATCATACATTACGTGTTCGCCGGATTGAAACGCATCATTCTTCGCTTCACATTGAGCACTGGCTGGGAGGGCGAAAGCTCCCATCAGTAAGGCCACTAATCCGATAATAAAATTGCGTCGAACGCTAACGACGGCGGTTCTGACTATTTCGTTCCCGATCCTTTTTCTTCTTGTCTTCATCTGGTTTTTGTTTTTTAAGTTCATCCAGCTTTTGCTTATCCAGCGGAACTGCATGAATATCCCAACTTTGTTCTAGATCCCAGTTGGCTTTCGGCTCTAAAATCTGATTATAATAATACACCTCTTCGGGCTGCACCCCTTTTTCAAAATTACCGGTATCCCATTCACCGTTTCCATTCCGGTCGTTAATCAACCGGGCGGAGTACTTACCGGGATTTAAGTAATAAAAGTCGGCATAACCTCCTTCCTCTACTCTTCTTCGGCGTACCACTTTATCCTGCGCATCCAACAGTTCAACGAAAGCATTAGGTTCCGCTCCCGTCACCACAAACGTGATTTTGGCATACTCTTCCAAACTACGCACCTTGAACCCTTGTTTTATTTTGTCTGTAAACAGTCCGTATATACCATGGAACGCAGTCGAGTCTACCGAAAATTCATACTCCAGCGTCGGCTCCCAATCATAATACAGATTAAACCTCTTTAGATTCACAGAGTCCTGTTCAAAATCGAATGGTATATCTTTCCAGAGCGTATCTACCTTTTGCCGCAGATGGATGGCCGCAGTATCGAAACTGGCTATCGGTTCCTCAAAACTCAAAGAGATAGAACCATATACATCCATTGACGAAGGAGCACCGACATTTACCGGCAAGAATTTTGTCGGTTCGGGTTCATCCTCTTCACCTTTCTTTTTCTTCTTTTTCTTTTTGTCCTTATCCGGCTCCTCTTTCTTATATTTCTGCTTCGAAACGAGGTTGAGCGTATCTGTACGGGGCACTAACTGATTCAATGTATCCGTATAAAGATAAGTCAGGCTCATGGCCAGCGTATCTTGTTTAAAGAGCAGGGAGTCTTTTACCCAATAATGGATGGTGTCGTTCCGCTGATTCTTTTCGATAACAAAAGCATCCTTTTCATCGAAGTTCAAGCCTTTCAATACAGGCAAAGTATCCGCCTTACCAGCAAAATAGAACGTAAACTTCTGCGGAACCAATCTTTCCGACTTGATAAGGTATTGCGAATAGTTGAGTTCTTTAAAGGCACGGAGGATAACATCATCCGGCAAATAATGCATATATTTCTTCTCAACAATCGTGTCGTAAGTCAATGAATCCACCCAAGCCGTATCCATGCGGATACGTTCTTCCATACGAGGGATAATCAACGAATCATGGAAAGCGATCATCTCGCTCTTCTGATTAAACGTGAAGTTCTGGTCGGCATCCATCAAACCGTAGATACGATACTTGCCGGGAGCTATACCCCGGATAGAGAAACGTCCACGGCTGTCTGTACGTGCCACACGGTCGAAAGGCAATTTATTGAAAGCCGAATCGTTCAGGTTGGAATGCAGTCCGACGAGCATACCTTTAATAGGTTCCAGATTAGAAGCATCGAGCATTGTTCCCGACACCTCCATCGTATCGATTTCCGTACCGGTAGAGAACGTAAATGCAAAATTCCCTAGCGGATTACCTTCATTATTGTCGACAATCGCATCCGAGAAGTCAATCGTGTAAGTAGTATTCGGCTTCAAAGAGTCGAGCAGGTTCACTTGTATTCTCTTGCCGGAAGCCTTTATCTCCGGTTGTTGTATCTGGGGAGGAGAAACAACGACTTTCTCGGTTGCTTTCTCCAACTTAATAAACTCATCAAATACCAAAGAAATTTTAGTCCTTTCATTATTCAGAGCACCCGCAGCAGGAGTACTACCGATGAAACGGGGTGGCGTCTCATCATAAGGGCCTCCGTCCGGCCGTCCAATACTGGCGCAGGAATATAACATAACTCCCAGCGTTACTACCGGAAGCACCTTGCGAACTATTTGCTTTATCTTTTGATTCTCAAATTGTAACATGCTGCAAAAATAAGGGTTCTTATTCAATAAACACCACACTTTCTAGCTAATTTATTAAAAAAGGAAAGGGTGACATAAGGTAATAAACAATATTTGCGACGTTTTTATTTCTTTCTCACTAATAGATTTCGTTTTATTACCTAAAGAGATTACCTTTGTTACTTAATATTTTTTCGTTCCACTATAGTGTTCCGCAAAGAACACTATAGTTTCCCTTGCGGAGCACTATAGTGGGACGAAAGAGAAACTATAGTGGAACGAAATAAAAGTAGCAAGTGAAGTAAATCCGGATAGGCAAACGGATTTATCAATGTACCTACACAAAATAAATACGAATATGAGCATACATTATGACCTTTATGACACGCCTGACATTCAACAAACAGGCGACGCACAACCGCTTCATCCCCGCGTGGTATTCAAAGGAACCATCGACCAGGAAGAATTTCTAGACCGTGTACACAAATTCACAGGAATAAGTCGCAGTTTACTGGCAGGGGCTATGCAGTCTTTCCAAAACGAGTTGAGAGATCTGATTGCCAACGGATGGATTGTGGAACTGGGAGATATCGGATATTTTTCAGTGTCTTTAAAGGGGCCTCGTGTAATGAAGAAAAAAGATGTACACGCACAATCTATTGAGCTGAAGAATGTCAATTTCCGGGTAGGCAGCCAGTTTAAGAAAGAAGTAGGCCAACAAATGAGGCTGGAACGTGGAGAATCGATGACTCGTCACCACGGAAAAGGGCACAGCGAAGAAGAATGCTTGACAATAATCAACGAACATCTGAACAAATATCCCTGCCTGACCCGTACCGACTATTGCCGATTGACAGGACACGACAAAAAACGTGCTTTGAAAGAACTGAATGCTTTTATCGAACGTGGACTCTTAATCCGTTATGGAACAGGCAAACAGGTGGTTTATGCAAAGAAAATAGAAAGTTAAGTTAAAATCATCTAGCAGAATTACCTAGAATTCCAATTCTGAACTGAACAAAAAAACAATAATTCAGTGTAGGGTTCTTTTTATATTAATCATATTTATACTGACTTTTAGTAAATCAGAACTATCTATGAAATTATAAAACAAGATTACTTGCTTTATCAATATTTATTGCTACTTTTGTAGCGGTTTCCTTTCATACGTAGAGAGGAACATTTTATTTTTTATAGAGAACGATTATTTATTGCATTCAACCATAAATTCGGCAAAAATTTACCGCGAATGGCAATAAGTGATGTCAGGTCTCGCGCACACTTCTGTATATAATTTGTTTATATACCCAATGGGCGTGGGACTATCACTTATGTCGCGGAGGGTCTTTGCCGAGCCTATGGTTGGCGTACAGTTGGTAGTTTCCCACGTATTCTATGCTAATATCCTAATCTCTTATTCCGTTTAACAATAAATT
>DXOJ01000765.1:0-2295 GCA_019412865.1 Bacteroides sp.
GCTGAAAAGCAATACCCCCTTGTCTGTTTCAACACCCGTATAAAATTTGTTCCCATGCTCCAAGTCATCCAGCATATCCGCTACCGCCACGGGTGATGCCTTTATTTCCGACCACATTTTCGGCGTGAGCAGGCGGGTATAAGTCTCATCCTTTGAGAACGGGTCTATCTCATTTCACAGACAATACACCACTTCCGACAACCGCTGGTATCTCTGCAACTCTATCCCATGCTCGTCCATCGCCTTTTCCAGCCTTTGCAGATAATCTTCATTGTCCCCTTCCTGCAAGGGCGGCACAATGCCCATATCGGGCACATTATAATACATCAGACCCATAGTCGGCATTTCCTCGCATTTCAGGGCTTTTTCCACGTCTTCCTGCATAAACTCCTGAAAACCTTCCTCACCCGTACCTTTCATGCTGATATGTACCGGATTGAAAAATTTGTGCACCGTTATATATACGCTACCCTTTATCGTCCCAATCTGCTCTTTTTCCATCTATCCAAAAATTAAATGTTTATACTCTGTCCCTTCTTTTTAAACGGCATCCTCGCCTTCATTTCCACATCCGGAAACCGTACATTATCCGGTCGTGTAACCAGCAGCGAAACAATCCGTTCCTGCTCCTTTGTCAATGGCGCGCGCATCAATTGCAGGTTTCTAAGCCGGTTGAAGTTTCTCAGTGTCGGTGCCATGTCGCAGCATTTCGTACAAATCCCGTATCGCAATATATCCGGCGAGGCGGTCTTGTAGTCCCCGATCTCCATCCGGTATTTCGCATCCAATGGTGCCACCTCATGAAATCTCAGTTCCTCCGGTTTTCGTTTTCCGTCGAAAAAGTGCCCGGTCAAATCGTTCAGAAACTCTTCCAGAACCTTGTCCCCTTTATCACTTTTTCCCAACAGCAGTACTTTCTGTCCGTATTCCACCGCCGTACACGTAGGAAACGCCGCCAGTCCGTTCCTTATCACGTCGCCATCCATTCCGAACCGGTGTCCCAGCCGCTTGTAATCCTCATTCTCCATCAGAGTCGTGTGTGTTGCAGATGCAGAGAGTTGAACGATACCCCTTTCCTCGCAAAAAGCCGCATCCCGCAATCTTACCACCCCCGACGGGTGAACCTTCTCCCGTTCCAGTACCGGACACAGCCGTTCAAGGTAATCCGTATTGTCCGTTCCGAGTATGGGGGGAATCATGGATTTGTTCCTGAAGTCGAAACGGAACATTCAATGGTCGGGAATAAACTCCCTGCCAGCGGCATGAAACCCCACATTGTTACTGATATAACGGGCGAAACCCTCTTCGCCCTGTCCCCGCATACTCAGATACACGGGCCGGTAGAAAGCGTCCAGTGTCATGTACAGACTGCCGCTTTCCATTCTGTCTGCATTCATCTTCTTTTCCATAAATATGTCTATATGATTAGTTGTTTCTTTTCTTTCTTCTGTGGAGTGACCGGAGGCACATGTTTGGCGGTCTGCCTGCCTTTGCGCTCCTCTTTTTCCAGCTTTCCGTCGGGAAGGTTGTTTTCCGAATGACTATACGGCGTCAGCTCCGATGTCTCTACTTTTTCGGTGTTCCGGTTTATCCGTCCACGCAGCTTGAACTGTCCGTCCGTGATATGAAATTCAGCTTGCAGGATGTCATGTGCCATCGCCTTCGCATCCGTCTGCAAGGCCGCATAGCCGAAGTCATGTGCCGAGAGCGGTGCTTCCCGTCTCGCTTTGATGCAGTCTCCCAGCTTTTCCGCCAGTTCCCTGAACTCATACTCATAACTGAACGGATGGAAATAATCTGCCGCCACATGACCCGCATATCCGTTTTCCGAGATATACAGCAGTGCCGCCACGTCATAATTGCGGGGAGAGATGCCCAGATTGAAGTCCTTTGTCAGACGATCAAAGTTATTGAAGTCGGGACGTAAGTCATACTTGCCCGTACAGACGGCACCTACCAACATCTCTTGCCCCACCATTTTGTCGGGAGTGAAACTGCACACCGACCTCTTCAGTTGCGCATGGTCACTGCGTAAATCCGCTTTCGATAACTTGTCAATGCAGTTGTCCGCCAGTTCCGCCATTGGTCGCATGGGAATTTCAATCTCGTACAATTTCAGCGTTTCTGCCCCTTTAGTCATGTGGAAGAAGCCGTCCGCCAGATATTGCAGGTAAGTGTTGCGTGCCTTTATCCCCTTCGGGCTGTCCGAGAAGAACAGCACCCCTTCGTCCGTTGCCGCAGCATACATCCGTTTCTTTTCATCGTCCGCTGTGACGGACACGCCCGCCTGTTCTG
>DXOJ01000765.1:2305-6848 GCA_019412865.1 Bacteroides sp.
GAAGGATAACCAGCGTGGCGCCCAATCTTTCAGTAGTCCCATAACTTGATTTATTTACAGAAGTTTATAACCGCAAAGAAAATGCATTGCCCGCCAATCCGCAATAACGGGGTAATGCAAGTCACCCGTTGGCGGCTGTTGGCGTGCAACATTTTCTTACGCCAGCCGCTTGTCCAGCATCCGGTTATAGCTCACACGCAGGGAGTCGATAAACGGGGTGGTATCCGTACAACGGTCAAATACCTTTCCCCGCTTGGTGTACAGCGCGTTTATTTTCAGATGGAACATTTCCTCGAACACCCTAATCACGTCTATTACTGTCAGTTTCCTGCCTTCCGCTGAAGTTACCGCACCTGCGGCCATCAGTGCGGCCACCAGCTCTATCAGGTCACTGTCCGTACCGTTCCAGTTCAGCGTGATGCCGGCCTTTTTGCCCGTTCCGTTCACTATCTCCGGTTTCAATCCTTCCATTCCACCGCCGTGCCTGAACATCTCCTTTATCATTTCTATCTCCGCATCCAGCAACGCCAGTGTCTTGCCGATGAACACGTCAAAAAGCACGTGTCGCCCTTCCGTCATCTTTTCCGATGCCGTCTGCATGAACGCCAGTTCTATCCTTGTATAGTTCAGGCGGCGCAATTGTTTTATCCGGTCTTCATCCTGCGGAAGTTCGGCAAGCAGGATGGCGAAATTCTCATAAGCGGGGGCAAGGTTGGCCGCCGCAGTTTTCATGCCGTTCAGATAAGAGGCAAACAAATTGAAAAGTGGTGTGTCTATCAATGTTCTCATCGTATCGCATTTTAGGTTTTACCGAACAAGGACAAGTGCTATGCCACCGGATAGCCGCCTATAAAACATTGATAACAAGAATTATAGAATAGTATTTAATACCGCGTGTTTCGAAAAAGATTGTGGACTGAACACGGAGTGTCCGATATTCGGACACTTCTCATGCCAGCCGGTACTTCTTCAGTTTCATATAAAGCGTACTCCGGCTGATGCCCAGCAGCTTCGCCGCCGCTTTCCGGTCATTGCCCGTCGCTTCCAAAGCCTTGACAATCGTCTCCCGTTCCGTCCGCTCGTCATTCAACGCGTATTCTTTCACCTGGCTACCCTTTGCGGGCAGTCCTACATCGCCGGTGGTTATCCAGTCGTCTTTTGCCAACAGCACCGCCCTTCTGACGATAATTCTCAACTCCCGTATGTTCCCCGGCCATGAATATTCCTTCATCCTTTTTTGTGATTCCCGGTCAAACCCCTTCACATTCCTGTCCAGCTCCCGGTTGGCGGCTTCCAGCATGAACTCGGCCAAAGGGATAATATCTTCGGGACATTCAGCCAGCAGCGGCACTTGCAGCGGGAACTCGTTTAAGCGGTGGAACAAGTCTTCCCTGAACCGTCCTTCCGCTATTGCCTTCTCCAAATCCTCGTTCGTGGCGGCTACCAGCCGTATATCCGCTTTCACCTCTTCCTTGCCACCCACCGGACGATAACGCTTCTCTTGCAACGCACGCAACAACAGCATCTGTACTTCCGGACTCAGATTGCCCACCTCATCCAAAAACAATGTCCCGTGGTTGGCAGCGGCAAACATGCCCGTCTTGTTCTCCGTAGCCCCCGTAAACGCTCCCTTCACATGCCCGAACAATTCCGATGCGGCAAGTTCCTTCGGAAGCGCCCCGCAATCCACGGCAACAAACGGGGCCTGCGCACGTTCGCTCAATGCGTGAACCTGCCGTGCCACGAACTCCTTGCCTGTGCCTGATGCACCTCGTATCAGTACAGTAAGCGTATCCACCGGAGCCACCAAGCGGATATGTTGCTGCAACCGTAATGCCAAAGAACTTTTGCCTACATAGTATGTCTGTCCAATATTCCTACCTCTCTTCCTGCGGTTTAAGGCTTCCTGGATAATACCGAGCACCTTTTCGGTTTGTACAGGTTTTGGCAGATAGTTTTCAGCTCCCTTTTTCACGGCTTCTACGGCTCCCGGTATGTCCGCATACCCGGTCATGATGAAAAATGGCACATGGTAGCCTTCCTTCTTCATCCACTCCAACAGTTCCACGCCGTTTTCCTCTCCGAGTCGGAAGTCAGAGAGAACCAGATCCACCTCATTTTCAATCAAAAACGTCTTTGCGGCATCCACTGATAACACATAACGGGTATCCAAACTGTTTCTTACCAGCCAGTTGGCGGTAGTACGTGCGTATATCCGGTCATCTTCCACTATCAGTATGCTACCCATTTGTTTCCTCCTTTATTTTTTTGGCCTTTTTCACGGCTTTATTCACGGCATCCATCAGCCTTTCAATGTGTTTATCAGGAACATCGCACCATTTTTCGACAGGGAGCGAGGCCATGTATTCCAGTTCGCCCAGCGGAATGTCAATGCGTATCATCTCCCACAATGGTGCTGCTTTATGTATATAATGTCCCAGCTTCTTGTAGTCCTTTACCCAAAACGCCTTTCGCATTCCGTCAAGTTCTTCTTCTGTATCCTCTATGAATATTTGGAGCATCTCGGTCGTATTTTCCTCATCTTCCAGCATCGCTGTAAAATTCGGCCTATCTATGTTAAATGTAGCCGCCAGCAGTTCTTTCTGTGAGAAAGGCTTGTAAAGACAATCTGCGAACCCTGCCTTTTTGAAATACTCCCTCTTCTTATCGGTGCGGGCGGTGACGGCCAATACGGGGATCGTCTTTGACTGTCCTACATTACTGCCCCGGAGTAGTGATAGTACCCCATAGCCGTCAGTTTCCGACATCCTTATATCCGTCAGCGCAAGGTCATAGCTGTTGTGCCGTAAAGCCTCTACGAGTTCTCCCACGTTCAAACAACAATCACATTCAATGCCACTACGTGCGTACATCTTTCTTATTGCGTCCAGTTGCAGTCGGTCATCGTCTATAGCCAATACCCTTATAGGAAAGAAAAGGTCATTCTCGAAGGGAGTTTGTTCCGTTACCATTCTCCTGTCCGCTTCCTCAAGGGGCAAGCAGACGAAAAAAGTGCTTCCTTGTCCGAATACGCTCTGTACCCGGATATCCCCATCAAGTAGACTCACTAATTTGGACGTGATAGCCAGTCCCAGCCCGTAGCCATCTCCCGTACCAGATATCTCGCCTCTTTCAAAAGCGGTGAATATCTGTTGCTGCCTTTCCTTTTCAATGCCGATACCCGTATCTTTGACGAACAGATACAGTTGTTCGTCTTGGTATCGTACATTCACATGAATATATCCGGTGTGAGTGAATTTAATGGCGTTTGATAAAAGATTATTGATAATCTGTATCAACCGTCCAGCATCCCCTCTAACAAGCAGGTCCAAACTTTTTACTTCGGTGGTCAGTCCCAGCCCTTTCTTTTCCGCAAAAGGAAAAAATGCGCTTACAGCATTCTCGATAGTTTGCCCCAAATGGAAGATTTCTCTTTCTGGCTGTTCCTTCTGTGCTTCAAGCCTATAATAATACAGCAGGTTGTTTGCCAGTCCTATGACGTGTCGGGATGCACGTAAGATGTTCAGCGCATATCCCTTGCTCTGTTCCGCATCTTTCTCGTCTTGCAGCAGTTCTGCGTATTCACTGATAGTGCCGAGTGGTGCTCGCAGATCATGGCTTACTGTCAGTATCAAGTTGCGACGTGCGGTTAGCAGTTCACGGTTGCGGCAATCAGATGCTTCTAACCTCTTACGATATTCCAATCTGTTCATTATGTCATGATGAATAAAGAAGTACAATATCACTATCAACAAGATGGCAGTAAAGGCTATAAAGAGAATGATACGAAAAGATTCCCTCCTTAATTCTGTAATTTTTATTAACCCTTCTTCAGCTTGTATAATTGCAGTCTGTTCAAATTCACTGATAAGCTTATTTATCTGTGAATTCAGCTCCATATTACGTTGTTGCAGGCTGTCTGAATAAACTGTCAATTTATTCCAATAATCTGTATATTGTGAGTGTATCTCTTTTTGTAGAGAGTAAAGTCGTCCAATAGGCAATTGATGCACAAGCAATTGTTCCTTTTTATCTTTAGAGCTTGCATAAGCAGACTTTTTATCTTTCTTTTTGAAGAAACTCCAAAATTTGCTTTGCTTTTTTTCTGTTGTTTCTTTTTTGACCATTTGCTGTGATTGCGCTACAATAATTGGTATGTTTTGTTGGAACAAACTATCAATACGTGGTATGTCAATTAGAATCTCCATAACTCCAAGTAGTAATCTTTCTTTTTCTATTAGAAATGACGATACACTATCAATTTTTAAATGTTGTTCATTGGTTGAATAATAACGTTTTAAATTATTCAAAGCATTTATTGCCATTTTACTCTTCATTTGATATTCATCTAATTTAGATTCATCCCTAATTAATAAAATTTCATCAGAGAAAGAAAAATCAAGTAATTTTTCAAAAGCTTGGTATATTGCTTTATTTTTTTGCCCAATATATAACTCATTTTTATTTATTTCCTCTATCTTTAGATGTTCAAACCATACAAAGCCAATAATAGTACCCAGTGAAATAAGTAAGAGCATATATC
>DXOJ01000766.1 GCA_019412865.1 Bacteroides sp.
AAGGAAAATGACAACAAAATCAGCTAAAGGGCATAACTTTGTTAGCTGGTTTTGTTGTCGGGCTTGTTGTCTGCCGTATTGTCGATTGATTGCTTTTATTTGTTTGGCCTGCTGTTTGTTCTACTATCTGTTCAGCTATCTGTATTGCTGGCTGTTTTGCCGTCTATTTTGCCGCCTGTTCAGAAAATTGTGTGGTCACAAGGTCTTCATAGGGAACACGTGCCGACAGTTCGCCTGCCTCTTCCAGAATGTTTTCCAGAAGCTCAAAGCTTTCTTTTTCAAATACGGTGTCATCCTTCCATGTATCCTGGTCCTTATAACGGCCCACGATAACCGCGAGTTTATCCACCGGTGTTTCTTTAAACTGGGGCTGTATGGTTTTGGCTATTTCTTCGGCTGAATGGGAGTTTACGTAGTCCATGCCTTTTTGAATTGCATTGGTAAACTTCTGAATGATTTCCGGGTTCTGTTCAACGTAACTCTTCCTGGCACAGTAAGCAGTGTAAGGTACATATCCGGATTCTGTTCCAAGAGAAGCCACCACATACCCGCTTCCCTCGCTCTCCAGAGTGGTTGCAAAAGGCTCAAATTCCACGGTGTAGTCCGCATCATCGCTGGTAAATGCAGCTGCGGTCAGCCCGAAGTTTATGCTCTGGTCAATAGAAAGGTCTGTTTTGGGGTCCATACCGTGTTTCTTTAAGATATACTCAAAGACCATCTGAGGCATGCCGCCAGTCTGCCCTACCACGATGAACATTTTTTCCACATCACGCAGTTGCTGTCGAGAAGCCACGATTCTATAGGGATAATGGTAGATTCCTGTTTTCTCAACCAGCCCTAAGTCAAGTAAGTGCTCCATGTAAGTCACAAACTTCTTTTTGTGCATGGGATAGCCCATCTCTTTCAGGCTGTCGGCAAGGAATTTTACCGAGGTAAAGCCTGTTTCGTCCTTTTCCAGAAGCCGGATAGATTCAATCAGCATAGTCAGTTTCAGGTTTTCTTTGTCTGCCCTGAAATCATAGGCGGCAAGGTTGCCAAGGCCGTGTTTCAGGTAAATATCTACGTTGCCGTCCTTATCCACTATGATTTTCTCAACCAGAACCTCAATATCTTTTCTGCTTAGTTCTTTCTTTTCAAGAACCTCGTTCAGAATGTCCAGCGCCGTCTGTAAGCTGGGCTTGATTGTGGTGGAGGGGATATGAGGCTCCTTTGTTAAATCCTGCAACGTTTTTTCAATAGCGGAAATACGCTCCATTTTATCACTTTGAAGGGCCGTATAAGTTTCAGTGATAATCTCATTCATGGAAGGATTGGCGGTAATCTCCCTTACCTTTTGCGTTATGAGAACCTTTAGTTCTTCTTTGACTTTTTCAAGTTCGGCCTCTAAACGCTGTTTGCTGTCAGTGGGAGTGAAGGTTTCTACCTTTAGCTTTGACAAGTCAAAATTCTGGATAATATCTGCAAGACTGTCGCGGCAGAGAACCAGATATTTAACAAGAGCGTCCATCAGGGTTTCTTCTGTCACAAGGTGGGCATGTTGACAAAACTGCTTTCCCTTTTTATTGTAAGTGCCGCACACGTAATATTTCCCACGGTTAGGGCGGTTAATTGCCGTTAGTTTCCAGCCACAGTCTTTACAGTACAGACAGCCGGAAAAAAGGTTTACATGGGCTCTCTGTCCTCTATATTTGCTATGATGGCGGCTGTCCTTGACTTCATTTAACAGCTTCATGGTATCATCATCAAAAATTTTGGGGTGATGATTCGGAAAAATATATTGATTTTCTTTAGGAACTTTTTTATCTTTACCGTTTATTGTAACACGTTCCCGTTTGTGTGTTCTAAGGACACCATTGTTATAGTCGTTGAATAATGTGTCCTTTACCATTCCGTAACTCCACTGATAGGCTACCTGCTTATTATAAACAAGCCCTAACGATTCATGACGTTCTTTATCTATCATACTGGGAGTGGGAACACCACGTTCTGAAAGTATTTCAGCCGTTTTTCGTATTCCGTTGCCGTCCAGATAAATTTCCTTTTCCAGATTAAGAATAGCGGCGGCTTCTTCATCAATCAAAATCATCTGTTTATTGAGAGGGTGTCTGGTATAGCCAAATGGTGTCTGGCTGACAAGCGTTCCGCTTTCCTGCTCCATGCGCTTGATTCGCTTTACCTTCCGGCTTGTATTTTTTACATGACGTTCATTATCCCATGTTTTGATACCGATTATATCATCATCAGAGTAAAAAGAATCGTAGTTATCGTCAATCAGGATAACACGTTTTCCCATTTCCTCCATTTCTTCAAGAAAGAGTAGTACCTTTGCATTGTGTCTGCCAATTCGGGATAAGTCTTTAGCAACAATGACGTTAATAGTATCAAGACTAGCCATCATTTTTTGAAAATCGGGCCGGTTGAATGAATAACCGGAAATTCCGTCATCTTCATAAATGTGGCGGATTATCATGTTATTTTCTTCTGCATATTGTTGGATAATCTTTTTTTGGTTTTCAATAGACGAGTAGTTCCGCTTGTTATCGTCTCTGGAAAGCCGAACATAGCCATCTATAATTTCAGGGGTATCTGTTAATTTTGAAATCATAATATCGTCCTCCTTATCGTTATACCTATATTGTACTATATAGGGGGAATAACACAATGTTGCGAATGATTAGTGGAAATGGTTCTTCACAACCTCCCGCAAACCTTTCTCCATGTGTTCCGCACCCTCGATAATGGTGACAACAAGATACCCCTGCTTTATCAGATGTTCTTTTTTTTCAGCAATTTCATTACTGTCAGTGTCAGCTTTTTGAAGTAAGTAACAGATTTCTTTTCCTCTTTTTATAACAATCACCTCTATGTATGCTTGCTACATCATATGCGGTTTGAGGCTTATCCTATAGATGAAATTTAAAATGGGCAAAATTAAAACTCCGGGTCAGGTTGTCCCGAAGTTAAAAAGAACTTTCATAATAATGACTGGCCGCTTCTTCAATGGTCTTAAAGTCAAATACGGTGTATAACTCGGCTACAACCTGTTTTATTTCTGGCGGCTTAAATCCGCAGTTCTCCATGGCCCAAATGACGTAGCCACGGCAGGCGTCATTACTCCATGGGTCTGCCGCCATAGCCTGAATTTCCTCAAATGTTCTACCCATTGAAAAACTCCTTCTTGAAAAACAGGGAAGCCGCACCGGAAGATTTGGCCTGTCACAAGACAGTAAGGCCGGGTGGCTCCCCATGATATGATGTTACTTATTAGATTCCCGGATGGGTGTAGGCATGTCCACCCCATAGTATCTCAACTCTCCCCATTCTGATGGCAAGGCGTTCTCATGGCCTGCGACGGCTCACGGCTTGCAAGGCCGCTTCACGCTCGGACGGTGACTAAACGCAAGTAACAAGGTCTTTGTGTTTTATCCGGCAGACCAGCCACGGCCTGCCTGCGGCATGAGCCTTTTCGCTCTCCCCATTCTCTGACAATGGAGGTCATGGCGGGCCTGTCACTGGACACATCAACCCTTCGTATCCGGGTATCTTTTTATTCAGCTTTCAAATTGCAGTCAAGGCGTATTTTTCTTCGGGCCACGTTGGCCCGAGTCTGTTTGCCTCTCATAAACCATTTCAAAAATCGCTTCTCTGTAAAGTCAATCCAAAGAATTTTTTAAATATTTTTCCATGGACTTTAAAGCGCGTTCAATGGAATAGCTTACCGCCATTTTGCTGACACCTTCGGCTTTGGCAATATCTGTCTGGCTCATGCCAAGAATGAAATGGGCATAGACACGTTTCGCCTGTTTGTCCGGCAGACTGGATATGGCGGCATGAAGCTCCTGCATGGAAATCTTGCGCTCATACAGTTCATGGGGAGAGAGGGAAACAAAAAGCGCCTCATGCTCAATGCCGTCATTCCGGTCAAGAGAGTAGTAGGCTTTATGGCGGTATGTACGCAGACGATAGGCCGCCTCTTTTCGGTCAAATTCTTTGAACAGTTCCACCACTTCGTCAGGTACGTCAATGAAATAGTCGTGGGTATAAAACGGGTAATAGTCCCGGAGATTTATAGTAGTCATAATTTCCTCCATTTCGGTGTTGGGTGAATGAGCAACCGAAATAGAGGCGGTGGAGATCGGCACCGGGGCTGTGCTTCGGGCCATGTTGGCCCGAGGTTTGTCCATAAGAACGCAAAAACGCCTGCACAGCAA